>NZ_JBEZBN010000012.1:0-129209 GCF_040647115.1 Streptomyces sp. NPDC044571 | reverse complement strand
CGACAACCCGTTCGGCTTCCCCTTCCACCTGGCCTGCGCCCGCCACGACTTCGGCTACCGCAACTACCTGAACCGGGATCAGGCCGGGTCGGGCGCGGGCAGCGCCGCGACGACCACCTTGACCTCGTCCTGCGTCAGCTCGATGCCGAACTGCTCCTCCAGCAGGCCGGCCACCTCTTCGTCCACGATGGACCGGACCTCGACCGTGCCGTCCGCCCGGGTCAGCGTGAGCTTGCGGTGGTTGAGGTTGAGCCGCCACCCCTCCGCGATCCGCTCCAGGAACACCCGCCCGGTGAAGGGCGAGCTGGAGTGGGTGGAGATGAAGTAGTTGGCGACCACGCAGTCGATGTGGTGGTGCGCCTCGGTGGCGTACCAGTACAGCGGGAACCAGTCGTCCTCCCGCTTCAGCGAGAGCACCCACTCCTTGTCCGAGCCCTCGACCCGGGCCAGCCGGTACACCCAGCCGCCCTGGTCGCGGACGATGCCGTCGGAGACGGGGATCGGCTCCAGGGGGCCCTCGTCGCCGAAGCCGACGTCCGCGAGGTACGTCTCGTCGCCGACGGCCACGCTCAGCACGAGGTGGGTGCGCGGCAGCGGCTTGGGCGCGTCCAGGAGCGGCCGGGCGTAGAGGCGGGTGACCTCGTACCCGAGCCGCTCCAGCAGGACCGCGAACAGCATGTTGTGCTCGTAGCAGTACCCGCCGCGGCTGCTGCGCAGGAGCTTGGACTGCATGGCGTCCATGTCGAGGTCGATGCCCCGGCCCAGCAGGATGTCGAGGTTCTCGAACGGGATGGCCAGGGCGTGCGCGCGGTGCAGCCGGCGCAGGGTCTCCGCGTCCGGCTGCAGCGGCCCGGTGATGCCCAGGCGGTCGAGGTACGCCTGGACGTCGAGGCGGTCGGCCTGCCACTGGGCGGCGCTGCCGATGGGCTTCACGCTCAGCCCTTCTTCTCGCTGTCGAGCATGGCCATGCCCTCGGCGTCGAAACGCGTACCGGCGACCTCCTCGGCGGGCACCGCGCGCTCGATCTCGGCGATGTCCTCGGCGGTCAGCTCCAGGGAGAGGGCGCCCAGCGCCTCGGTGAGCTGCTCGCGGCGGCGGGAGCCGACGACGGGCACGATGTCGACGCCCTGGGCCATGGCCCAGCCGATGGCGAGCTGCGAGGTGGTGACGCCCTTGGCCTCGGCCACCTTGCCCAGGGCCGCGACCAGCTGGAGGTTGCGGTCGAGGTTCTCGCCGCTGAAGCGCGGGAAGCTGCTGCGGCCGTCGTCGGTCGCGGTGGCGCGCTGGTGGTTCCAGCGGCCCGACAGCAGGCCGCGGGCGAGGACCCCGTACGCGGTGATCGCGGTGCCGAGCTCGCGCGCCGTCGGCAGGATCTCGTCCTCGATGGAGCGGGACAGCAGCGAGTACTCGATCTGGAGGTCCGCGATGGGGTGCACGGCGGAGGCACGGCGCAGGGTCTCGGCGCCGATCTCGGACAGGCCGATGTGGCGGACCCAGCCGGCCTCGATGCACTCCTTGATGGCGCCGATGGTCTCCTCGATCGGCACGTTCGGGTCGAGGCGCGCCGGACGGTAGACGTCGACGTAGTCGGTGCCGAGCCGCTGGAGGGTCTGGGCGAGGGAGTTCTTGACCGCCTCGGGGCGGTTGTCGACGCCGAGGATGCCGCCGGCCGGGTCGCGCAGGACGCCGAACTTGACGCTGAGCGTGAGCTGCTCGCGGTCGTGGCTCTGCAGCACCTCGCGCAGGAGGAGCTCGTTGTGGCCGCTGCCGTAGAAGTCGCCGGTGTCGAGGAGGGTGATGCCCGCGTCGATGGCGGCGTGGGCGGTGGCGACTCCCTCGGCCCGGTCGGCGGGGCCGTAGAAGTCGGACATGGACATCAGGCCGAGGCCGAGAGCGGAAACCTCAGGGCCGGCCGAACCAAGTGATCGCAGCTGAGTCATATGGTCCAGCATTGGGCAGCACACCGGCCCTCAAAAGATATTCCCGGTGGCTGTGTCAGGTTCCGGATGGCCTGAATTCGACGGACGGCGGAGAGGTGGCTTTACAACTCGCGCGGCCTTTGCGGATCATGCACACCATGACAGAAACCATGCGCACCGTACGTCAGGAAACCCTCGGCGGCATAGAGGTCCTCAACCTGACAGATTCCCCGATTCCCGCTCCCAATTCCACGGAGATCCTGGTAAAGACCCACGCCGCCGGCGTGAATCCGATCGACTGGAAGATCCGTGAATTCGGATTGTGGCTCACCCCGCCGTTCGGCGTCGGCTGGGACGTCTCCGGCACCGTCGTGGCCGTCTCGCCCGGCGAGAACCGCTTCAAGGTCGGCGACGAGGTCTTCGGCCTGCCGTCCTTCCCGAACGAGGCCGCCGGATACTCGGAGTACGTCGCCGCGCCCGCGCGCCACTTCGCCCGCAAGCCGCAGTCCCTGGACCACGTCAAGGCGGCGGCCCTGCCGATGGCCGGCCTGACGGCCTGGCAGGCGCTCGTGGACGGCGCGGACATCCAGCCGGGCCAGCGGGTGCTCGTCCACGCGGCGGCCGGCGGTGTGGGGCACATGGCCGTCCAGATCGCCAAGGCCCGCGGCGCGTACGTGATCGGCACGGCGAGCGCCGCCAAGCACGAGCTGCTGCGCGAGCTGGGCGCCGACGAGCTCATCGACTACACGAGCGAGGACTTCACCGAGGCCGTCCAGGACGTGGACGTCGTCTTCGACCTCATCGGCGGCGACTACGAGGACCGCTCGCTGCGCACCCTGCGCCCGGGCGGCACCTACATCGGCGCGACCAACCCCCTCGCCCTGGACGAGATCAAGGCGAAGGCGGAGGCCCTGGGGCTGCGCGGCATCACGGTCAACGTGGCGCCGGACCACGCCGTCCTGGAGCAGCTGGCCGAGCTCGCCGAGGCGGGCCGGATCCGCCCGGTGGTCGCCGAGACCTTCCCGCTCCAGGAGGTGCGCAAGGCGCACGAGCTGAGCGAGTCGAAGCACACCACGGGCAAGATCGTCCTCACGATCTGACCACGAGCGGTCCACCCCGGGCCCCGGCACGGCACCCCGCCCTGCCGGGGCCCCTTGGACGTCCTCCCGCAGAAGACGTCGCCGTCCTTGTTGCTGCTGATGAAGAACGTGCCGGCGGGTGACTCGGCGGCGGAAGGGGCGGTGGGGCGCGTACGCCGCCTGCGCCCCCACCGCCCCGGCGGCTCCACGGATGCTCCGGTCAACTGCCCGCAGCGGCCCCGAAATCCTGCGAGCCGTGCAGCCAGGCCACCTTGTCGTACATGTCGTCGTCCGACAGCGAGGCCAGCATCGCATTGCGCTCGATCCGCGCAGCCCCGGCCGCGTGGTAGAGCTGACGCCCCATCTCCCGTGCCACCAGCTGCACTTCGGCCGTCCGCTCGCGCCGCGCCGCGTTGTACTTCTCCAGCCGCTGCTCGTAGTCGGCCGGGCAGCCGTCGAGCAGCCCGCTCAGCAGCACCGCGTCCTCGACTGCCTGGCAGGCGCCCTGGGCCGCGTACTGGAGCATCGGGTGCGCGGCGTCACCGAGGAGGGCGACCCGGCCCTCGGTCCACCGGTCGACCGGGTCGCGGTCGCACAGCACCCAGGACTTCCAGTCCCGGCCGAGCTCCAGCAGCCTGCGGGCCGCACCGGACAGTTCCGGGAAGGAGTTCAGGACGTGCTCGTGCTCGGCGGGCACGCCCGCCACCGCCTCGGTGGCGCCGTCGTCCCGCGTCGCCGCCAGGTTGAAGTGCTCGGCACCCGCGATCGGGTAGTGCACGAAGTGCCACTTCGGGCCCGCCCACAGGGTCACGGTGTTCCACCGCAGCTCCTCGGGCACCTCCTCCATCGGGATAACCGAGCGGTAGATGGTGTGCCCGGATACCCGCGGGGCCCCGTCGCCGACCATCTGCTGCCGGATCGCCGAGTGCAGGCCGTCGGCGCCGATCAGCGCGTCGCCGGTGATGCGCCGGCCGTCCGCGAGGACGGCGGTCACCTCGCCCGCCCTCTGCTCGTACGCCACCACGTGGTGGCGGCCGCGCAGTTCCACACCGGGGTGCCGGCGGGCGGCCTCCAGCAGCGGCAGGTACAGGTCCACGCGGTGGACCACCGCGTACGGGTTCCCGAACCGGGCGCGGTACTTCTCCTTCACCGGCATCGCGGCGACCCTCTCGCCGGTCGTGCCGTCCATGAAGCGCAGCTCGTCGATGAAGACGGCGCGGTCGCGGACCTCCTGGCCCACTCCGAGCAGGTCCAGCGCGTGGAAGGCGTTCGGGCCGAGCTGGATGCCCGCGCCGACCTCCGTGAAGACGTCCCTGCGCTCCAGGACGGTGACCTGGTGTCCACGCTTCGCGAGCCCGAGCGCCGCGGCGAGGCCGCCGATGCCACCGCCGGCGATGAGTATGTCGGCCATGGGTGTCTCACATCCCTTTCGTTGTCAGTGACTGGTGGTGGTGCCCGAGTAGGGGCGCGTACGGGCCGGGAAGAGCCGTTCCAGTTCGGCGTGGAAGCCGGGGAAGGTCTTGCCGACACAGGACGGGTCGTCGAGCGTGATCCCGGGGACCCGCAGGCCGAGCACCGAGAACGCCATGGCGATCCGGTGGTCCCGGCGGCAGGCGATCTCGGCGGCCGCGGGACGGCCGGGGTGGACGGTGAGCCGGTCCGGTCCGGACTCGGTGCGGATCCCGCAGGCCCGCAGGTTCTCCTCGACCGCGGCGATCCGGTCGGACTCCTTGAGCCGGGCGTGGGCGATGCTGTGCACGGTGATGGGGGCGTCGGCCAGCGGGGCCACCGCGGCCAGGGTCATGAAGGTGTCGGAGATGTCCCCCATGTCGACGTCGAAGCCGCCGCGCAGCGGCCCGGTGCCGGTGACGGTGGTCTCCCGCTCGCCGATCTCCACCCGGGCGCCCGCCCGGCGCAGGACCTCCACGAAGCCCAGGTCGCCCTGGACGCTGCCGCGTCCCAGTCCGGGGACCGTGACGGTGGTCCCGGTGACGGCCGCCGCCGCGAAGAAGTACGAGGCGGTGGAGGCGTCGGGTTCGACGTCGAATTCGGCGGCCCGGTAGCCGCCGGGCAGCACCTGGATCGCCCCGCCCTCGAACTCGTCGACGTACGCGCCGAAGTGGCGCATCAGCGTCTGCGTCATGGTGATGTACGGGCGGCTGACCAGCCCCTGCCCGCGTACGGTCAGCGGCCGGCGCATCAGCGGCCCGGCCATCAGCAGACCGGTGAGGTACTGGCTGCTGAGCGAGGCGTCGACGGTCAGCTCACCACCCGTCAGGCCCCGTGCGGTGACCGTCAGCGGCAGACCGCCGACCGGCTCGGCCACCCGGGCGTCGGCGCCGAGCCGGCCGAGCGCGTCGGCCAGCGGGCGCAGCGGACGGGCCCGCAGCTGACCGGTGCCGTCGAAGGTGAAGGTGCCCGCTCCGGTCGCCGCGAACGGCGGCAGGAACCGGGCGGCGGTGCCCGCGTCCTCGCACCACACGGTGCCCCCCGCGGCGGGGGCGCGCCCGCTGCCGCAGACCTTCCAGCCGTCCGGGCCCGTCTCGACGGGCACGCCGAGGCCGATCAGGGCCTCCCGGAAGGCGACGGTGTCCTCGCTGACCAGGGGCGAGCGCAGCAGGGAGACCCCGTCGGCCGCGGCGGCCAGCAGCAGCGCCCGGTTGGTGATGCTCTTCGAGCCGGGGATACGGGCGGTCAGGGCGGTCCCGGTCACATCGCCTCCCGGTGCGCGGCCCGGGCCAGAGCGGCCCGGGCGGTGGCGGCCACCCGCTCCGCGGTGAAGCCGTGCCGTCGGTGGAGGGAGGTGTACGGGGTGCTCGCGCCGAACCGGTCGAGCCCGACCGGGATCCCGGGGTCGCCGAGCAGCTGGTACCAGCCGAGCGCGGAGCCGGCCTCCACGGAGACCCGGGCCCGCACGCCGCTCGGCAGCACCTCCTCGCGGTAGGCGGTGCTCTGCTCCCGGAACCACTCCGGGCACGGCATGGACACGACCCGGGCGGCGATGCCCTCGCGCTGGAGGACGGCCCGGGCGTCGAGGGCGGTGTGCACCTCGCTCCCGGTGGCGATCAGCACCACCTGCGGGGCGCCGCCGTCCGCCTCGGCCAGGACGTAGCCGCCGCGCGCGGTGCCCTCGGCGGACTCCACCCCGGCGGCGCCGGAGCGGTCGAGGACCGGGAGGTCCCGGCGGCTCAGGCAGAGTCCGGCCGGCCGGTCGGTGCGCTCCAGTACGGTCCGCCAGGCGACGGCCGTCTCGGCGGCGTCGGCCGGGCGGACCACGTCGAGGCCCGGGACGCCGCGCAGCGCCCACAGGTGCTCCACCGGCTGGTGGGTGGGGCCGTCCTCGCCCCGGCCGGTCGAGTCATGGGTCCGGAACACGGCGGCCCGCTCGGGGGAGGCGGCCCGCCAGGGCCGGCCGATGAGGGTGCGCGGCGCGACGAGCGAAGGCCGCCCGGTTTCCTCCCGGGCGGCCGACAGGGCCTCGTACAGGCCCGCCATGTCCTCCTCGTACCTGCCGGTGGCGCTCCAGTCGACCTGTCGGACGTGCCGGCCGTGGGCGCGGAAGGGGGCGGACACGTCCTCGGAGGCCGCGCTCCGGGGGTCGTCCCCGAGGGAGATCCGGTCGTCGTCCCAGAGCACGACCAGGTGTGCGCAGGAGAGGACGGAGCAGTCGCAGTTCGACCAACCCGGGTCGCCCGGGTCGTGCCGCAGCAGCCGCCGGAAGAGCGGGTGGGCGGCCGGGGTCCGGCTCATGGCGGCGGCGGGGTGGCCGTGGCCCGCGGCCCCGACGGCGTCGACGGCCAGGGCCCGGGCGGTGTCCACGGCGCGGCGGTCGAGGTCGTTCCACTCGAAGGGACGGGGGGATGTCGGGGATGTCTGCGTGGGACTGATCACCGCTGTGCTCACCGCTCTGCTCAGGGCTCCTCTGCTCGGCCGGTCCCCGGGGGGCGCCGGGGCACTGCTCACTCGTTGGTCACGCGCCGGGGCACACGTCGTGCCGCGCGCTCCTCGGGCACTGCTTGCACGCCGCTCACTCGCCGGTCTTGCGGTCGAGCACGAGGTCGTGCCCGACGATGTATGCGGCCGCGTCCGAGGCGAGCCACACGACGGTGTCGGCGATCTCCTCGACGCTGGCGCCCCGGCCGAGGGGGCAGGGGCTGATGGCGTTGATCCGGATGGACTGGCCGACGTACTCGCGGGCCGCGGTCCGGGTCAGCGCGCTGACGGCGGCCGTGGAGGCGGCGTACGCGCCGAGGCCCGGGAGCATGCCCTGCGCGCCGATGTTGCTGGCGGTGTTGACGATGACGCCCCCGCCGGCGGTCTCCATGTGGGCGATCTCGTGCTTCATGGAGAGCCAGACGCCCGTCAGGTTGGCCGTGAGGGTGTGGGCCCAGACGGTCTCGTCGATGTCGGCGACGCTCTGGTGCGGGCCCAGTTCCGTGGTGTTGTTGAAGGCCACGTTCAGGGCTCCGTGGCGGCGTACGGTCTCGGCGACGACGTACGCGGCGCCGGCCTCGGCCCCGGCCGTGGTGTCCGACACGTCGGCGATCACGCTGTCGGCCTGCCCGCCCGCGTCGCGGATCAGCTTGACCGTTCCTTCGAGCGTCTCCGGGTGGCGGCCTGCGACCACCACGAGCGCGCCGAGCCGGGCGAAGGCAACCGCCGCTGCCCGGCCGATGCCTTCGCCTCCTCCGGTCACGAGGACGACCTGGCCGTCGAACCGTTCAGACATCAGCGTTCTCCTGATTCTCCGCATCGGATTTAACGGGAAAGGCGCTCTGTGGAACGCCACCAACCAACCGTCACCCTGCAAGAAAGGGGGGCCCGCGGGGCAGTGGACTTCGGTCACTTCGTCAGGTCCTGAGGTCATCTGACGTAATGCTGCGACCGGCTTTGACACGGGCGTGCGCCGGGCTGATGCTGCACGCCGGCCCAGCGGCGGAAAAGGGAGATCAATGCTGACGCTTTCATGGACCCGTCCGGTAGTCGACGCAGGTCAGGAGTGTTGTGGCGGTCCGACGCCGGAGAACCTGTGGCAGGCGCTGCTCCACAAGGCACAGTTCCCGGTGGACTATGTTCCGGCCATTAAGGAATGCCGGATCACCGAGTGGTACGCCGATGGATTTCTACGGGAAATCCGGCGCGGCGACCAGACGTTCCTGCAGCGGGTCACCCCGCAGGAGAGCGCGGGGCGCATTACCTACCGGCATCTGGACGACACCGACATCGCGGAGATCCGCAATGAGATGGGCGAGGACGAGCAGGGACGGCTCACGCTGACGCTGAGCATCACCCTGACCGACCGCCCGGCGGCCGCGATCCTCGCGCAGAACACCTATCTGCGGGACCTGGACTGCGATTTCCACGGCACGCTGGAGGCCATGACCCAGGTGCTGCACCGGGTCATGATGCGCACCGCGGCCGATGCGGCCACGACGACGGCCCCCCACGCCCCGCAAGGGTCGTGAGGGGCCGTACACGTACGCCCCGGCTCGGGCCGGCGCCGCCTGCGCGACGGCGCCGGGCCCGTCCGGGCCGTCCTACCTGCTGTGCACGGCCTGCCCGTCCTCCCGGATGAGGTCGAGTCCGGGCAGCGCGGGCAGGGTGTGGACGCCCTCGACCGTCGCCTCGACGTCGAACACCGTGTACTGCACCGGTGCCCGCCCGATGAGCTCGGCGGCCCGCGGGGCCAGCGGACGGGCGGCCGCCTCGGCCGACTCCCACAGCAGCACCGCCCCCCACCGCTCGGTCGCCGGGTCCGCGATCCAGAACTTCAGCCGCAGGCCCTCGACCCCCGCGAACCGGTCGACCGCCTCATCGCGCAGGTACGCCCGCAGCGAGGCGATGCTGTGCCCCGAACCCGACAGGTCCCACCAGGCCACCGTCGCCTTCACACCAACTGCTCCTGGAGCAGGCCCGACAGGGCGTCGGCGACGATGCGGATGCCGTCCTCGGTGAGCACCGACTCGGCGTGGAACTGCATCGAGCGGAAACCGGGTCCGCGCAGTGCGTGCACCTCGCCCGTCTCCGCCTCCCGGCAGACCTCGACCGTGCCGATGCCGGGCACCTCGACGGTGTCCGCGGCGCTCTGCGAGGCGAAGGTGTTGTAGAAGCCGACGCGCTCGCGCCGCCCGAACAGCTCGATCTCCCGCTGCACGCCCTGGTTGGGGTGCTCCCTGCGCCGGAGCGGGAGGCCCAGCTTCATGCTGAGCACCTGGTGGCTGAGGCAGACCGCGAGGAAGGGCCGGTGCTCCGCCAGGAGGACGTCCACCGCGGACCGCAGGTGCGCGATCTTCGGGTGGTCCACGTCCCGCGGGTCGCCCGGCCCCGGCCCCATGACGACCAGGTCGTACGGGGCGAAGCTGTACGGCTCGTCGAAGCGGCAGACCGTGACGTCGGCCTCCATGGCCCGCAGCTGGTGCTCGATCATCGCGGTGAAGGTGTCCTCCGCGTCGACGACCAGCACCTTGCGGCCCACCAGCAGCGGGACCGGCCGGGTGCGGGAAGCGTCGTCGTCCAGCCAGAAGCCGGCGATGGTCGCGTTGCGCCGGCTCAGCGCCGCCCGTACGTCGGGGTGGTCGCCGAAGCGCCGCGGCCCGGACTGCTCGAACATCGCCAGCAGCCCTGCCGCCTTGGCCCGGGTCTCGGCGACCTCCGACAGCGGATCCGAGTGCCGCACGAGGGTGGCGCCCACGCCGATGCGCATCCGGCCGCGGCTGTCGATGTCGGCGGTGCGGATGAGGATCGCCGAGTCCAGGGTCTGCCCGGCGTTCTCGTCCTGGCCGACCAGCGCCAGCACGCCGCTGTAGTAGCCGCGGCCCTGGGGCTCGTACTTCCTGATCACGCGGCCCGCGCTCTCCAGCGGGGAGCCGGTGACCGTCGGCGCGAACAGGGTCTCGTGCAGGATCTCCCGAGGGTCGCGGGAGGTACGGCCCTCGATGAAGTACTCGGTGTGCGCGAGCCGGGCCATCTCCTTGAGGTACGGCCCGACCACCCGGCCGCCCGACTCGCAGATCCGGGCCATCATCTTCAGTTCCTCGTCGACGACCATGTACAGCTCGTCGGCCTCCTTGCGGTCGGCGAGGAAGTCCATGACGCCGGGCAGTTCGGGACCCGAGGCGGGGAACCGGTACGTGCCGCTGATGGGGTTCATCACGGCCCGGCCGCCGCTGACGCTCACGTGCCGCTCCGGGGAGGCGCCGATCAGCGTGCGGTCGCCGGTGTGCACGATGAAGGTCCAGTACGCGCCGGTCTCCCGCTCCAGCAGGCGGCGGAAGAACCGCAGCGCCGCGTCGACGGAGTAGTCGCTGATGTCGGCGACGAACGACCGCTTCATCACGAAGTTGGCGCCCGCACCGGTGCCGATCTCGTCCGCGATGACCCGACGGACCGTTTCGGCGTACGCGTCGTCGTCGATGTCGAAGTCGCCGCCCGCCGCCAGGTGCACCGGTGCGTCGGCGATCCGGCCCAGCACGGTCTCCAGCGGCAGCTGCGCCTGCTCCTCGATCACCATCGCGAGCAGCGGGGTGCCGTCGTCGGGCGCCTCGAAGCCGCGCTCGGCGAGCTGGCGGTAGGGCACCAGGGTGAGCACGTCCTGACGGGCGCCCGCTCCCGCCTCCAGGTCCCGCAGCGGGATGTCGGCCAGCGTGTCCGCCTCGGTGAACTCGCCGAGGAAGAGGTCGATGTGCCCGGAGACGGTGGTCTCCGGCCGGTGGATCAGGGCGAAGGCCGGCGGCCGGCCGGTGAGGATCCGGCCCAGCAGGTCCCCGGTCATGCGGATCCCCTTCCCGCGTAGGCGGCCACCCGGTCGGGGAGGGCCGTGAGGAGCTCCTTGGTCGTGGTCAGCCGGGCGCACCGGCCGGCGGCGTACTCCAGTGCCATCCGGTGGTCCTCCCAGCTGAAGTCGGCGATGGCGTCGGCGACCAGGAAGGGTTGGATGTCGTTGGTGAAGGCGTCGACGGCGGTCATCAGCACGCCGACGTGGGCGTACACCCCGCAGATGATCAGCTGATCGCGGCCCTGCGCGCGCATCCGCTCCAGCAGGTCGGTCTTGAAGAAGGCGCTGTAACGCCACTTGGTGAGCATCCAGTCGCCTTCGGCGGGCGCCACCGGGTCCACGACCTGGCGGTGCTCCGGGCTCGGCTGCATGCCCGGCCCCCAGAAGTCCTTGAGCAGACCGCGCTCCTCGGGCGTCATCCCGCCCGGCTGCGCGGTGTAGGCGACGGGGATGCCGAGCTCGGCCGCGCGGACGCGCAGCTCCCCGGCATTGCGGGACAGGTCCACGACGGGCTGCTCACCCGCGGGGAAGGCGGCCAGGAAGTACTTCTGCAGGTCGTGCACCAGCAGGACGGCGCGGTCCGGATCGACCTCCCAGTCGACGGCGGAGGCGGGCAGGTCGGCCGCCGACGGCATCGGGTAGGGGCTGATCGCAGGTATCCCTGCCATGCGTTTCTCCCTCTCGTTCACGCTCTCGTTCACGGTTCGCTGACTGCTTGCACCGGTCTCAGGCACCGAGCGCCGCACCGCCGTCCACGGTGAGGTCGTGCATCGTGATGTGGGCGGCCTTGTCGGAGAGCAGGAAGACGACCGCCTCGGCGACGTCCTCGGGACGCGCCAGCTTGCCCAGCGGGATGCCGACGCGGTACGCGTCCGGAACGCCCTCGATGGAGGCGCGGGCACTGCTCTCGTCCTGCCACATCGAGCTGAGCATCGGGGTGTCGGTGGAGCCCGGTGCCACCAGGTTCGCGCGGATGCCGAACTTGGCGACCTCCAGCCCCAGGCACTTGGTGAACATGGTCGCGGCCGCCTTGGAGGCGGCGTACGCGGACATCTCCGTACGGGCGGTGCCCGCGGCGTTGGAGGCGATCGTGACGATCGCACCCCGCCGGCGCGGCACCATGCGGTTGACGACCGCGCGGGAGACGAAGAAGACCCCCGTGGTGTTGACCGCGAACGTCGTGCTCCACTCCTGGTCGGTGAGCTTGCGCGCCTCGGCGAGCCGCAGCACACCCGCCGCGTTCACGAGGAAGTCGAGCGGGCCGACCAGCGCCTCGACGTCGTCCACCAGCGCCTCGACGTCCGCGCTGGAGGTGACGTCGGCCGGGAACGGATCGACCCGGCCGCCCTGCTCGCCGACGGACTTGGCCACCTCGCGCAGCCGGTCGGCATCGCGGTCCACCGCTGCCACCCGGACGCCCCGGGAGGCCAGGGCGCGGACGATGGCCTCGCCTATGCCGCCGGCCGCTCCGGTAACCAGAGCGATCTTTCCTTCCATGATGGAGTAACCCCCTTTTTCTTCTTCGGCCTCAGCCGCGCCAGGCTGAGGCGACTTCGATGGCCTGGTCGGAATTGAGGCGCGGGTCGCAGAACGAGGTGTACTTCTCGCCCAGTTCATCGACGTGGAATTCGTCCGCGACGCACTCGTGGACCTGGTCGGGAGTCGTTTCCAGGTGGAGTCCGGCCGCGACGCCGCCGTTGTCGACCACGGCCTTCTGGAATTCCTCGACCTCGCGCACGACGGTTTCGACGTAGCGGGTCTTGATCCCGCCCGGTGCACTGACCGTATTGCCGTGCATCGGGTCGCACATCCACAGCACGGGGTGGCCCGCCCCGCGGACCGCGCGGACCAGTTCCGGCAGTTTCGCCGCGGCGGTGCCCTGGCCCATCCGGGAGATCAGCGTGAGGCGGCCCGGCTCGCGGTCCGGGTCGAGCTTCCCGCACAGCTCGACCAGCTCGGCCGGGGTCATCTTCGGCCCGACCTTGGTCGCGATCGGGTTGGCTATGGTCGCGAACAGCTCGACGTGGGCGCCGTCCAGTTCGCGGGTGCGCTCACCGATCCACGGCCAGTGCGTCGAGGTGAGCAGCCGCGAGCCGTCCGGCTCGGTGCGCACCATCGGCCCCTCGTAGTCGAGCAGCAGCGCCTCGTGGCTGGTCCACACGGGCGCCTCGGCCCCGGAGGGGCGCTGCTCTCCGTGCCAGCCCAGCAGCTCCATGGCCCCGGCCGCGGCCCGGTAGCCCGCGACCAGCCGCTGCGGGTCGGGGCGGCGCAGCTCGGGGTCCGGCTCCGGGCTGTTGACCATGTGGCCGCGGTAGACCGGCAGCTCGACGCCGGCGATGGTCTCGGTCGGGTTCGAGCGGGGCTTGCCGAACTGCCCGGCCAGCCGGCCGACCCGGATCACGGGCTTGAGCGAGCGCGTCTTCATGACACCGGCCAGCACATCGAGGAGGGCCGCCTTGCGGGCCAGGTAGCCGGGAGTGCACTCGGCGGGGTCCTCCGCGCAGTCCCCGCCCTGGACGACCTGCACTTCGCCGCGCGCCGCCGCGGCGAGCAGGGCCCGCAGGGCGTCGACGTCCTCCCGGCGCACGAGGGCCGGGGCGTCCGCGAGTTCCGCCCTGGCATTCGCCAGGGCTTCTTCGTCCGGCCAAACGGGCTGTTGGCCCGCGGGCAATGATTTCCAGCGTGCAACACCGTACATGTGGCACCTCCCAGTGCTGAACCTGCCGTGACATCAGATGCAGCGAGAAGTCTGTGAAACGGGTAATCGGGTGAACCACCAGAGATTCCCCACTTCGTCAGGTGGGGGCGCGTTAGGTCAGGTCGTGAGCAGACCCGCGGAATTGACCTGACGCACTACCGCGACACGCGGGACGGACCGGCCGCCGAACCCTTTAGGGTCCGCACACGTGGTGAGGCACAGAGCACGCGGAACACCGGCACTTGACACACCATCACCGCACTATTTCAGGCGCATGCCGTGACGTTCTAAGGTCGGGATCGTGGTTAGTCAAGGAGCTGGAGCGCTGCTGAAGCAACTGGTGTCCGAGGGCGTCTCGCCGTGGCTGAGCGCGCACGACCCCGAGGCGTTCGACGCCGGAGTCCGGTATCCGACGCTGGGAGCCCACTTCCACAACGCCCTGGCGCCCGCGGGCAGCACCCTGGCGCAGCTGCGGCGGGCCTGCGATCTCCTGCTGCCCGTCTACGAGGTGAGCAAGGGCACCGTGGGCCACGTCTCCGTGGCCGTGTCGCCCCGGTGGGCCCACGACGCCAGGGCGCTCGCCACGGCGGCCCGCGCCGTGCACCGCTCGGTGGCGCGCGCCAATGCGCTCGTCCGCCTTCCCATGACCCCGGCGGGCCTGGAGGCGCTCGCCGACTGCCTCGCCGAGGGGATCGGGGTGCACGCCTCGATGGTGTTCTCCGGGGAGCGGTACGCCGAGGTTCTCGACGCGTACGTCGACGGGCTGGAGCGGTCCCTCGCCTCCGGCCGGCCGCTCGGCGAGGCCCCGATGGTGGCCTCGTTCGCGGTGGGCCTCTTCGACGCCGAGGTCGACGCCCGGCTGGACGAGCTGGGCGTGGACCCCGGCCACGAGGTCCGCGGGGCCGCGGGGCTGGCCGTGGCCCGCAGGATGTACCGGCTGCGCGAGGAGCGGCTCTCCGGGGACTGGTGGCGGGTGCTGCGGGCCAACGGCGCGCCGCAGCCGCGCCTGCTGTGGGGGACCGGGGCCGACGGCAGTGTGGGCACGCTCATCGGCTGGAACACGGCCCTGGCCCTGTCCGTGGACACCCTGGAGGAGGCCGCGCAGGACGCGGAGCTGTCCGGCGACACCCTGCTGAACGGGGACGGGGCCGCGACCTGCGCCCTGCAGGCACTGGAACGGCTCGGCGTCCCCGCGGAGCAGGTCGCCGCCGTGCTGGAGACGGCGGAACTCGCCCGTCTCCAGCACCGCTGGCTCCTCAGGAGGGGATCCGGTCTCGCTGCCTCTCCGGGAAGCGAGTACTGGTCAGCGCCAGCAGCGGAGCAGCCTTGACCGCGGTCTCCTCGTACTCCGCTGCCGGGTCGGACAGCGCCACCACGGCTCCGCCCACCCCGTACGAGAGCCGTCCGCCGGTGACGGTGGCGGTGCGGATCACGATGCTCAGATCGGCGGCGCCCGAGAGGGAGAAGTAGCCGATGGCTCCGGAGTACACCCCGCGCGGGCCTGCCTCCAGCCGGTCGATGATCGCCATCGTCCGGAGCTTGGGCGCGCCGGTCATCGAACCGCCGGGGAAGGCGGCGCGTACGCAGTCGACGGCGCTCGCCTCCGGCCGCAGCCGGGCCCGTACGGTGCTCACCAGCTGGTGGACGGTGGCGTAGGTCTCGACCCGGAAGAGCTCCTCGGCCTCGACCGAGCCCGGGACCGCGCACCGGCCGAGGTCGTTGCGGACCAGGTCGACGATCATGAGGTTCTCGGAACGGTCCTTCTCGTCGCTCAGCAGGTCCGCGACCAGGGCCGCGTCCTCGGCGGGCGTCGCGCCGCGGGGCCGGGTGCCCTTGATGGGCGAGGACTCGACCAGGCCGTCGGGGGAGACCCGCAGGAACCGCTCGGGCGAGGTGCTGAGCACCGACAGCTCGCCGAACTGGAGCAGCGCGGCGAACGGCGCCGGGCTGGTGCGGCGCAGGGTGCGGTACGCGGTCCAGGGGTCGAGGGAGGTCTCGGCCTCGGCCATGTTGGTGAGGCAGACCTCGTAGGTCTCGCCGGCGGAGATCTCCTCCAGGCAGGTGTCGATCAGGTCCAGGTAGGCGCCGCGGTCGTGGCGCAGGGTGATCTCCCCGGCGGCGGCGGGCGGCCGGGGGGCCGGCAGGCGCAGGCCGGCGAGCCGTGCGAGCCGTTCCGCCGTGCCGATCAGCCAGGCCTCGGCGGCGGCTTCGGACGCATGCGGCGCGCCGTGCCCTTCGCCGACCCCTTCGGTGTCCTCTTCGGTGCCCTCTTCGACGAGGGCGAGCAGGTGGGTGGTGCCGGTGGCGTGGTCGAGGACCAGGGCCCGGTCGGCGAAGACCATGGTGGCGTCGGCGACCGGGGAGCGGTGCACGAGGTCCCCGCCGCACTCGGCCTTGAGCTCGTAGCCGAGGTAGCCGACCCAGCCGAGGGTGAAGTCGAAGGGCAGCTCGGACGGCGCGGGGAGCTCCGTGTGCAGGGAGCGCAGATCGCGGTCGATCCACTCCAGGAAGGCGCCGGCGACGAGCTCGCTCTCGCCTGCCGCGGAGGTGACGGTGACGACCCCGCTCCAGACGTCGGCCGTGGCGACGCGGGCCAGCGGTCCGGTGGCGTCGCCCATGACGGAGAACCGGCCGCGGTCACCGCCGGGCAGGCTGCTGTCCAGCCAGTAGGCGTGGTCGTTGCCGCGGAACAGCTGGTCGAAGACGGCCTCGGCGTCCCAGCGGGTGGGCAGCCGGCGGGTGATCAGGCGCAGTCGGCGGGCGACGGCGGGCGCGGCCTCGGGGGCCGGGGCGGCGGCAGGGGCCGGAGCCGGAGCCGCTGAAGGGGCCGGGGCCGGGGCGGTGAGGCGGACGGTCCGGTGCTCCGCCTGGTGGGAGCGGGTCAGTTCGGCGAAGTTGGCGAGCAGCTCGGTTCCGTACTGACTGCAAATCGACTCGGGGTGGAACTGCACCCCCCACAAGGGTCTCTTCCGGTGGCGCAGCCCCATCAGGATGCCGTCCGGCGTCCAGGCGGTGGGCTCCAGCTCGTCGGGCAGGTCCGTCACCGCGAGGGAGTGGTAGCGCACCACCTCCATCGGGGACGGCAGTCCGGCGAACAGGCCGGTGCCCTCGTGCAGCACGGGCGAGGTGCGGCCGTGCCGGGGCTCGGGGGCCCGGTCGACGGTGGCGCCGTGCAGGTGGCCGATGCCCTGGTGGCCGAGGCAGATGCCCAGGAGCGGCACGGGCGAGTGCTCGACGATCCCGGCGCAGATGCCGAAGTCGGCGGCCCGGCGCGGCGTTCCGGGGCCGGGCGAGACGACCACGTTGTCGAACGCGGCAAGTCGTTCGATCTTCCAATGCGGGTCGTCATTTCGGACGACTTCCGGCTCCCGACCATTGACCTCGGTCAGATAGTGGAAGAGGTTATAGGTAAAAGAGTCGTAGTTGTCGACCAGAAGCGTACGCACGATGAAATCTCCCCCCGGAGCGGCTCAGGCCAAGTTTGCGGCAGTTGGCTTGATTTCGATCAGCATGTGCTCAACCATGTCCTCTCCGTACTCGCCCTCGCGGACCCGGCAGCTGGCGACCGTCTCCAGTTCGCGCCGGCAGGCATCGGCGATCTCGTGCAGCGCGGCCAGGTCGCCGCGGTCGCTGAAGTGCAGCAGGACGCGGCCGCCCGGGGCGGTCCAGTGCACCGACTGCTCCAGGTAGCGGCGGTGCGTCTGGTAGCCGGTGTCCACGTAGGCCCGCTCGTGCACCGACTTGTACTCGTAGCTCTCCGGCCCCATCACGTAGTTGGAGCTCCAGAAGACGACATCGAACCGCTCCTCCTCGCGCAGACCGGAGAACAGGTCGCTGTGCACGGCCTGCAGACGGTCCGCCACCCCGTGGCGCTCGGCGTTGACGGAGGCGTTCTCCACGGCGGAGGGGCTGATGTCGGCCGCGACCACCCGGTCATATCCGGCCAGTGCCGCCGTCACGGCTATCACGCCGGTCCCGCAGCCTATCTCCAGGAACGATCCCGAACGCGGCGCGGTCTGCGGGAGGTTGAGGCCCAGCAGCTCCAGCGCCACCCCCGTGGAAGGGGAGTAGACGGGGGCGAAGACCTCGTCGAACAGGTCCCACTCACGGTCGCCGAGGGTGAACACCCGGGGGCGGTCCTCGCGGGTCAGGGACAGCCGGCTGCGCAGCAGCGACCGCTCGTAGCTCTGGAGCTGAGACAGCTGATCCAGCTGATCCAGCTGAGACATGCGAACTCCTCGTGAAACCTCGGGCTGTGGACGGCGCGGTGGTGGTGCCGGCGGTGGCGCCGGCACCGGAACGCTCGGCGCTCAGCCTGCCCTTGAGTGGTCCTCGACCAGAAGGTGTCCAGGTGACAGGATCACTCATGGAGAGTGGTGACCCGATCACCCTCCGCGTCGCTGACCTGTGATCACTTGTCCGGCGTTTCTTGACCGATTCTTGCCCCAAGGGATACTTTCAGGCGGGCCAGGGATTGCTTGCATCTGAGTTGGTGCAATCGTGATCGGCTTTATGGGGGTCGGGGGAAGTCGTGGTTGACCACGCTTACGAAATGCTGGAACTGCTGAACAGAGAGGCGCCTGCGGCTGCCTTCGACGAGGTGGTCCGCAAAGCGCGTGAATCCGGCCTGTCCGGGGATGCACTTGCACAGCTCAGCAGGGCCAGGGACCAGAGCCTCGGCATTCGCGCCCTCTTCGTGCGGCGCCAGCAGCGCGAGGCCGGCCTCGCCGCGCTCGTCGACACCGCGCGGGACCTGACCCTCCCGTACGACCTCGACGAACTCCTCAAGGTGATCACCCGGCGCGCCCGGCTGCTGCTGGGGCTCGACATGGCCTGGGTGAGCTTCGACGACCGCGAGGCACAGGTGTCCCGGGTGCGTTCGGCGGACGGCCACGCCTCCGCGCTGACCATCGGCTTCGCCATCCCGCTGACCGGCGGGGGCGTGGGCAAGCGGGCCTCGGACGGCTCGGCCCCGTTCTGGTCGGCCGACTACATGAACGACAAGACCTTCCAGCACAGCCCGGTGATCGACGAGGTGGTGCAGGCCGAGGGGCTGCACGCCGTGATGGCCGTGCCGCTGCGGCACGCGGGGACCGCCCTGGGCGCGCTGTACGTCGCCGACCGGCACATCCGGCACTTCACCCCCGACGAGGTGTCGCTGATGAGTTCGCTCGGTGACCTTGCAACCGTTGCAATCGAAAAGGCCCGGCTGCTGGAGCAGACCCGGTACGAGGTCGAGGAGCTGGAGCAGGACACCTCCCGCGCCCTCGACTCCTCCACCACCGCCCGCCAGCTCCGCGAGACGCACGGCCGTCTCCTCGACCTGGTGCTCCAGGGCGTCGGCCTCGGCAGCCTGGCCGCCGAGGCGGTCAAGGGCCTCGACGGCACCCTGCTGGTACGGGACGCCGCCGGCCGCGATCTCGCCTGCCCGGGCGGGGAACCCCCGCAGCTCAACGAGGCGGAGATCCGCACCGTGCTGCTGGACGCGCACACCGACCGGCAGCCTCGCAGCACGAGCGACGGCACCTGGGTCGCCTCGGTCGCGGCGGGCGACGACATGCTGGGCACCCTCATCCTGGTCTGCGACGAGCCCGTCACCGACCGGCAGATCCAACTCCTCGCGCTCACCGCCCAGGTGACCGCCGTGGTGCTGCTCATGGAGCAGGGCATGGCCGCCGCCGAGGGTCACATGCGCGACGAGTTCTTCCACGACCTGCTCCGGGGCACCTCACTGTCCCCCGTGCAGATCGCCGAGCAGAGCCGCCGGCTCGCGCTCAACCTGGACGAGCCCCACGTCATCGTGATCGCCCGCCCCGAGGGCGGGGTCCAGGGCCGCGTGCTCGCCTGGGCGGCCTCGTACGCCAACCGCCACCACGGCCTCAAGAGCGTGGACGGCGACGTGGTGGTGCTGCTCCTGCCCGGCACCGAGGCGGGCGCCATCGCCCGTACGGCGTCCAAGGAGCTCTCCGAGGTGCTCGGCAAGCCGGTGACGGCCGGCTCGGCCGGACCGGTCGACGATCCGGTGGCGATCGTCCGCATGTACCAGGAGGCCCGCCGCTGCCTGGACGCGGTGGCGGCGCTCACCGGCACCGGCAGCACCGCTTCGCCGGAGGAGCTCGGCTTCCTCGGCGTGCTGCTCTCGGAGAAGCCGGACATCGCCGGGTTCATCAACGACACCATCGGCCCCGTGCTGGACTACGACGACCAGCAGTACACGGAGCTGATCCGCACGATGGAGGCGTACTTCGCCTCGGCCAACAGCCCCTCACGGGCCGCCGAGTCGCTGCACGTCCACCCCAACACGGTCTCCCGCAGGCTGGAGCGGATCACCGAGATCCTCGGCGAGGACTGGCAGAAGCCCACCCAGGCCCTCCAGGTCCAGCTCGCCCTCCAGCTCCAGCGCACCCGCCGGGCCCTGAACCAGGGCCGCCGCGGTCCGTCCCGCCAGACCATCGGCTGATCCCCCGGAAGCCGGCGGCGCGGTCGGGCACGGCATGCGGTCAGGCACTCTCCTGGGCGCGCTGCGTCAGCATCCGTACGGCATGGGCGGCGGATGCCAGGGTGGTGTGGCGGTGCCAGCCACCGAAGGACCGGCCGCCGAAGTCGGTGAGCCCCACCTTCCGGGAGATGTTCGCGAAGTCGGCCTCGACGTTCTGGGACCGCTTCGCCAGCCGCAGCAGGGCTCCAGGCGGCGCCTGCGTCATATCGCTGATCCAGCACTGCTCGGGCCAGCCGCGCGGGTCGTTCCACTCGCCGAACAGCAGCAGCGGACGCGGGGAGTGCGGCAGTTCCACCCGTACGCCGACCACCAGGGTGGTGCGCGGACGCATGGTCACCGGATCCATCCAGGTCACCGGGCGGCGCAGTGTCCGGGCCATCAACAGCAGCTGGTGCGCGGCGAGTTCGCGGTTGCCACTGGACGGCAGCACCGGATCGGCGCACTTGACCCGCAGGGAGCCGCGGGCCGCGGCCACGAAGTGCATGCCGGACGGCCCGAAGCGCCGGGCCACCGCGCCCGGGTCGACGTCGGGCAGGTCCAGCACCACGGGCCGGTGGATGCGGCCCACCCAGTCCCGCAGTTCCTCGACCGCTCCGGCGGCGCATTCGAGCGGGGTGGTCGCCAGCTCCGATTCGTGGACGTTGGGGGACAGCGGGCCCACGCTGTCCCGCCACTTCTGGGTGAGCGCGAGACGCCAGTTCACCGGGCAGCTCTGCTCCTCGCCGACCGACCACACCCCGAAGGCGATCTGGCTGTTGACCATCTGCCCCCGCTCCGGCACGAACCGTCGGGCCACCCCGACGGACTCGGTACCGGCCTTGGAGATGACCACCGGCTGGACGACCCAGGCCCGGGGGCGCAGCGCCCGCTCCAGGTAGCGTGCGAGGGCGGCCCGTACGGGACCCCAGTCCCAGGTGGAGGACACCACGAAGTGGTGCAGGCTCTGCTCGGCCGCCCGGTCCCCGACGTGCGCCGCGATGTTCCTTATGGACTTGCGGCCCTCGGCCTTGAGCAGACCGCGCAGGTACACCTCTCCCTTGCGGCGCTGATCGCTGCGCGGCAGCGAGGCGAACAGCTCGGCGCAGAGCTCGTCCACGATCAGGTCCGGTACGAACCGGCTGCTCAGGGTCTCCAAGCGTTCGAGACTCGGTGCGCTCATGATGGATCCATCCCTTCCCCCGGTGTTCTCTCCAGCCCCTCAACCCTGCGTTCGGGCAGGGCGGGAGAACCAGGTGGAGCCGTCACACACATTCGCCCGCCCGTGCACCGCGGGTCATCAGCCCCCGACGGGCCCCGGGGAGCGGTTGATCATTTGACGAAGTGCGCTACAGGGCCTTGGCCTGGTCGGGGACCGGTCGCAGACTCGTCGAGGGCCGCTGGAGCCCGGTCGGCCCAGCCGCCCCACGCGCCCCAGCCCGGCCGCGCCCCCGCCGGATGGTGGTCAGCCCACCGTCACCTCGGCCGCCGATGGTGACCCGCCCACCACCGACGGGCTGACCAGGGGCCCCGGTTAGGGTTCCCCCCATGGGGACGTGGAAGGCGCCGAGCGCCATTGAGCGAGAGCTGTACGAAGCCAAGACCAGGAACGACTGGCCCGCCTACTTCGACACCCTCGCCCGCTCCTGGCTCTTCACCCCGCAGTCCCGCGCGTACCAGGACTCCCACCCCAACCTCGTGCGGCTCCAACCCGTCCACTTCCCGCAGATCCGCGGCACCGCCCATGTCGTCCACACCGCCGGCATGCTCCCCGTGCCCACTGCCGACCCGGTCTTCGAGAAGGTGAGCCTCGACTGGATGGCCGAGCGGTTCGGCTCCGGCAGCCCCGCCTACCTGGCCGTCAATCCCGGCACCCCCTGCGAGGCCTTCCTGCCGGCCTCGCCCGCCGACCGGGCCGTGTGGAAGTACCACTGGGACCGCAACACCGAGTACGGCCTGCCGCAGAACACGGTGCACGCCCTGCACGTCGGCGGCCCGCTGCACGGACCCGTCGCCTTCGGACTCGCCTGCGGCGCACACCTGGCCGTGCGCAACGGGGTCTTCTGGAACGCCCTCGCCTACCACGGCGAGGGGTACACGGCCCAACGCGAGAGCCTCCGCGACTCCTGGGGCGTCACCACCCGCGAGGAGTGGCTGCGCAGCACCGAGCGGCTGCTGGCCGCGGACATGGTGAGCGCGGTGTGGGAGTTCACGCTCAGGATCCGCTCGGCCCTCGCCAAGGAGTTCGCGGGACCGGTGGACATCGAGCACTGGCGCCACACCACCGAGGCCACCCTGCGGGCCAATGCCGAACGGGCCGCGGAGCCCCGCATCACCCCCGAGGGCGTCACCGTCGCCCGGCCCCGGTCCACCGCCGAGATCGAAGGGGAGATCGCCGGGGTGCAGCGGGTCATCGGCCGCATCACCCGCTACGAGCAGCGCTTCCGCGCCGACGGGATCCTCGGCGAGGACCGGTTCGTCCGGTCCGTGGAGGCCTGGGACTACGGACGGGCCTCGCAGATGGCCCGCTGGGGCCTCGGCGCGCGCTTCGGCACCATCGAGGAGGCCGAGGACGCCGTCATACGCGCCGGCCGCGTCTGCCGGCTCTCGTACCGGTCCTGGGAGGACCTCTCGGCGGGTTTCATCCTGGGCCGCTGCCTCCAGTTCGACGAGGAGGAGTACGGGCACTGGTACACGGACATGGCCGCCACCCATCGGGCCCTGATGTCCGACCCGGGCAGTCCCTGGCTCAACCTGCCCTGGAACTGAGCGACTTGCCCTAATCCGCGCGGCCGCGGAGGAACCGGCCCGAGGGATCGCAGGCCCCAACTATCCTCGCGGCCATGACGATTGCGTTGAACGACACGGTACGCAGGCTGCTCGACGCCCCGCACCCGGCGGTCCTCTCCACGCTCAACCCCGACGGCAGCCCGCAGAGTTCGGTGGTCTGGGTGTCCCGGGACGGCGGCGACCTGCTGGTCTCCACGGAACAGGGGCGCCGCAAGGAGCGCAACATCGTGCGGGACGGGCGGGTCGGGCTGACCGTCTTCGACACCGCCGATCCCTACGTGTACGTGGAGATCCGCGGCACCGCCACCGTCACCGAGGACACGGACCGCGCGGTCGCCGTCCGCATCGCGGAGGAGTACCTGGGTCCGGGCGGCGGCAAGGAGTACGCGGAGGCTCCGGCCGAGAACCTGAGGGTCGTCGTCCGCATCACCCCGACCAAGGTCCTCGGCAACGCCGCGAAGGCGGGCTGACGGCTTCCGGGGCTACGGCAGGGCGGGACCGACCGCCAGCCAGGCGTCGACGTCCGCCCGCAGCGGGTCGTCGGCCGCCAGGTGGGGGCGGACCAGCGTCATCCAGGGCAGCAGCCCCTTGATCCGCCTCAGCCGCCAGGCCCCTCCCCGGGGGAGCACCCGCCAGTCCCGGGCCTGCGCCCGCGCCTGCTCGGGGGTCAGGCCCAGCAGGGCCAGCAGCTCGCGGCACAGCTCGGCCGGGTCACCGCCGCGGCCGGGCCCGAACTGCCGGATCATGTAGCCCCGTACGGAGGCCAGTCCGGCCGCGCGTGCCAGCGCGTCCGGATACTCCACCCGGCCGATCGCGGCCAGGGCCACCCTCCCCCAGCGCAGTCGCACCGCTTCGGGCAGGTCCTCGTCGTGCATCCCGTTCACGGCGAGGGCCCGCAGCGGCTCCGGATGCGGCTCCTCGCACAGCGGCGGATCGTCGGCCAGCCAGGCTTCCAGGTCCGCCAGGGCATGCCCGGCGGGCGGTACGCAGGTGAGCACCTGCCCGTCCGCCAGCAGGGCGACCATGGGGCCGGTGAGGTGGACCCGCGCCGCGTGCGGGGGGTCGACCTGCTCGCGGGGGCCGCCCCACGCCTCGATACTTGTCAGGCGCAGGCGCATGCCGCCCGCGGCATAGACCTGTCCGGGGCGGGCGACCCCGCCGATGACGCGGACGATGCACACCCCGCCCGAGACGTCCGCCTCCTCGACCTCGTACACCTGCAACTCGGCGATGGCCACCCCGCCCCCTAGGCGTCGGACGCCGTGAGGCGCTCCAGCAGGGGCGCGGCCCAAGCCGGGAGGGCCGCCGCGTCCGGCCGGCGCGGGCGGGGGTCGGCCGTGATGCCGATGCCGCCCGCCGGGTCCCCGTAGACGTGGCGCCCCGACCAGTCCAGCCAGTGGCGGACGAAGAGGTTCGCGCTCCACACCAGGGCGAGGGCGCCGCGCTGCGCCGGGGCCTCGTACCAGTAGCTGGTGAGCACCACGGCGCGGGAGACCGCCTCGTCCGTGTCCGCCGGGCGGGAATCGGCGGTGAGGCCGGCCGCCAGGACCGAGGCCGCGAAGCGGTTGTCCGCCAGCAGACCGCCGCTGTCCCGGACGACCGCGTCCAGGAGCTCGGCGGGGAGGTCCAGGGCGGCCTCCTCCAGCTCCGCCAGCAGGGCGGGCAGGGCCGGATCGGCGGCCGTCTCCAGGCCGGGCACCACCCGCAGGGCGGCCGGCAGCCGGTCGTCCGCCGTCCGGGCGGCCAGGACGTGCAGGTAGGCCAGCGCGCGCAGGGTCTGCCACCGGCAGAGCGTGTCCAGCAGCGCGATCCGCGACGCGCGGAAGGCCAGCCGCGCCGGCCAGTGCGCGGCCCGGACCGCGTCCCCGAGCGCCCGCAGCTCCGCGGGCACGGGGGCGGGGAAGACCAGGCGCTGGCCGGGGTCGTAACCCGGCTTCGTACGGTAGCCCGGCCACACCGTTCCAGGGTCCTCGCTACTCATTCAACTCTTCCGGTTTCGGGGTTCGCCACTTCGCCGCATCCTTGCCGTCCCTCGGAGTGATGTAGTTGGAGAGGTCCGACTCGTCGATGTGGTAGGCGTGGATCATATGGTCCTGGCGGATGATCGCCACCGGCCGCGACGGGTCGAGGCTGCGGTCGATGATGATCCGCGCCCCCGACTGTGCGTCGACGTAGTTGGCCGGCCCCTGCAGATGGCTCCTCAGGTACTTGTCCAGTTTGGCCTCGTCGCCGCCGATGCCCTCCAGGTAGTGGTTCGACTTGCCGCTCTCCGCCTCGTTGAGCTGGTGGTCCACGCCCTGCGCCGCCCGGGTGCTGTCCGAGTACGGCGCCAGCCCGAAGGGGTCGCACCACTGGTGCGGGTTGGCGACGTACGCCGACGGGTTGGGCGAGGGTTCGAGGCCCATCGGGTCCGGGCTCAGATAGCGCGCGGTCTCGGGGTCGTAGGTGCGGAAGTAGTTGTGGTGCAGCCCCGATTCGGGGTCGAAGTACTGGCCGGGGAACCGCAGCGGGGTGTAGGCGGTGGCGTCCCGGTGCCAAGCGGTGGCCCCCCACAGGGTGGACCGGCTGCGCCAGGCCACTGCGCCCCGCTCGTCGACGAGCTCGGTGGGCGCCCCGACCAGGTCGGTGACGATGGCGTAGAAGCGTTCGTCGACCACCTCCTGGTCGGCCGTCAGGATCCGCTCGGTCTGCGCGAGGGGCTGGAGGCCCTGGAGGTCCCAGGTGACGGCGATCCCGTGGTCGGCGTCCGCCGAGGTCGTGGTCTGCTCGCACAGCACGTTCCCGTCCCAGGTGAAGACCGTCCGCTCGGCCACCTGCGCTCCGTCGGCCGTCAGCCGCTCCTTGGCCGTGCGCCGGCCCAGTGCGTCGTACGCGTACCGCCAGCGCGTCCCGTCCGGGGTGGTGACGGCCGTGACGCGGTCCTCGGCGTCCCACTCGTAGCGCCAGGTGTCGGGCCCCCGCGAGAGGCGGGTCTTCTGCCGCAGCACGACCCGCCCGAGGGCGTCGTGCTCGTGGCGGACGCGGCCCGCGGTGAGCAGCCGGGTGCCCTCGTAGACGCGGGTTCCGGTGGCCTCCTGGCCGCCGGGGTGGGACGCCGGCCAGGACGCCGAGGTCTGGTTGCCCGCCTCGTCGTAGGCGTAGCGCTCGGTCCAGTCCTCGGCGTGCACCGCCGTCACCCGGCCGCGCTGGTCGAGGTCGAAGGTGCGCGGCCCGGCCAGCAGGTCGTCGATGCCGGTCAGAGCCCCGTCGGCCCGGTAGGTGTATCCGCGGCGCTGCAGGACGCGCCGGTCGTGTCCGGTCACCTGCCGGCCGGTCAGCCGGCCGGCCCCGTCCCACCGGCTGTCGAGGGTGACCACGTCCCCGTAGGCGCGGGTGAGCTCCCGGCCCGCCGCGTCCCGGGTGAAGGCGATGCGGCGGCCGGACGTGGTCAGGGCGTCCCCGCGGCCGGCGGCGTCGTACGACCACTCGGCGGTGGCTCCCGACGGTGTGGTCCGGCGGATGCGGCGCCCCGCGCCGTCGTACGCGTACGCGAGCGTGCGGCCGTCCACCGTCTCCTGGAGCAACCGGCCGGCGCGGTCCCGCAGCCGCGTCAGCGTGCAGCCCGCGCGCTCCGCGGAGGCGAGCTGGTCGAAGACGTCGTACTCGTACGTCGTCACCTCGCCCGCGGCGTCCTTGCGCAGGACCTGGCCCAGGGCGTTGCGCTCGTAGGCGGTCCGCTGCCCGAGGGCGTCGGTACGGGCGGCCAGCCGGCCCGCCGGGTCGTAGGCGTAGCGGAGGCTGCGGCCGTCGAAGTCCTTCTCCTCGATCAGCCGGCCCGCCGGATCGTGGACGTACTCCCAGGTCAGGCCCTGCGGGTTGCGCACCGCGGTCAACTGCAGCCCGGCGTCGTACGTGTACTCGTGGCGGGAGCCGTCCGCGTCGGTGCGCGCGGCGACGAGGTCGAAGTGGGTGTACTCGAAGCGCACCACCGCGCCGGCCGCGTCCTCGACGGTCAGGCAGTTTCCCTCGCCGTCGTAGGTCCAGGAGCGCCGGCCGCCGTCCGGGGTGCTCCGGTGCAGCGGTTTGCCCTCGACCGACCACTGCGTGCGGGTCACCGCGCCGAGCGGGTCGGTGACGGCCGTGGGACGCCCGAAACCGTCGCGCTCGTACGTCGTGACGGCGCCGAGCCGGTCGGTGACGGCGAGCGGCAGTCCGGCCGGGTCCGTGGCGATCCGGGTCACCGCGCCGAGCGGGTCGGTGATGGTGGTGAGGTGGCCGCGCTCGTCGTAGGTGAAGCGGGTGACGGTGCGGTCGGGCCGGGTGACCGAGGTGCGGTTGCCGCGCTCGTCGAACGTCTGCCGCACGACCGTGCCGTCCGGGGCGACCACCTTCACCGGGCGGCCGAGCTCGTTGTACTCCGCCCGCGCCTCGCGGCCGTCGGGGCGGACCACCGACACCAGCCGGCCCGCCTCGTCGTAGCTGCTGCGGGTGGTGTGGCCGAGCGGGTCGGTGCGCGCGGTCCGCCGGCCCCGGCGGTCGTACTGGTAGCGGGTGACCGCGCCGAGCGGATCGGTCTCGGCGACGACCCGGTACCGGTCGTCCACCAGGTAGCGGTGGGTGTGGCCGGCGGCGGTGGTCATACGGGTCACCCGGTGGCCGGTCTGCGGGTCCACCTCGTCGTAGCCGAAGGTGAGGGCGATGTGGCCCGCCTCGCCGGCCTCGGCGATGCAGCGGTCGAGGTCGTCGTAGGCGTACTCGTACCGGCGGTCGTTGGTGTCGGTCCAGGAGGTGATGCGGGCGCGGTCGTCGTAGGTGAAGCGCAGCGGCAGGCCGGAGGAATTGGTGACCTCGGTCAGGTTCCCGCCGGTGTAGCCGTACGCGAGGATGCGCGGGCCGCCGTCGAGGTGCAGGCCGGTGATGCGGCCGCCGGCGGTGTCGAAGCGCAGGCGGTGACCGCCGGAGTGGGTGATGCCCAGCGGGGTGCCCTGCGCGTCGTACTCGAATTCGACCCGGTTGCCGTTGCGGTCCGCCAGCTGGGCGATCGGCGCGAGGCCGTCCTCCGCGCCGTCGGCCGGAGGGGCGAACCTGCGGACGTGCCCGGTCTCCGGGTCCGTCAGGGTCCAGTCGCCGTCCGGGGCGCGCTCCAGCGGCCACTGCGGGCCCGTCGCCGCGGTCGGGAGGACCGGCACGCCCGGCGCCGGATGCGGGTAGCCGACGACGAGGCCGTCCTCCGTGACCAGGACGACCCCCTCGGCATCGACCTCCAGGTGCTGGTCGACGGTGGACGCCCAGGTAGGGCCGAACCAGCGGCCCACCGTGTAGCCGGACTCCGCGCGGCGCGTGAAGGCCAGCGGGAGCACGCCGGGCAGGACCACGTCCGTCTGCGGCAGGTACATCCGCCCGGTGGCGAGGTCGACGGGGTCCGTCCCCTCGCTGGGCTTGTCCGGGTCCGGCCGCTCGCCGTGGTGCGGGCCGTGCTCGTCCAGCCCCCTGCGCCCCGGACCCTTGACGTCGTCCAGGTCGTCCAGGTGCTTGGCGGCCGAGCCGACCTTCTTCAACGAGCCCAGGCCCTTGGACCCGATCAGCTCCGGCAGCATCTTGCCGACGCCCTCGGAGGGGTCCTTCATGAACTCGTCGAGCATCTGCTTGCCCGCGCCCCACGGGTCGTTGGCCATCGTGACCAGGCCGGCGGCCGTGGAGTTGAGGTTCGTCAGGTACTCGGCGGGGTGGGTCAGGTTGTACGGGTCGGTGGGGTTGAGCGCGCGGGCGAAGTTGACCAGGCCGGCCGTGCCCTTGACGACACCGCCCGCCAGGTGCGTCCGGGCGAGGTCCAGGTAGTCCAGGCCGTCCCCGAGCTGTTCCGCGTACGAGGGCTTGGGCGGGGCCTTGTCGCGGGCCGCGCGGACCGCCGCGGCGGCGGTCTCGGCCACCTCGTTGCGCTGCGTGCGGGCGTTGTCGAGCTTGTCCTGGGCCGCCTTGGCCATGGACGTGCCGGGATCGTGGAACTCGCCGGGCTTCGGAGGAAGCGTGTCCTTCTTCGCCTTCACCGCGTCTTCGTAGGCCTCGGCCTGCTTGGTGTGGGCGTCGCGGGCGTCCTGGGAGGCCTTCTTCGCCTTGTTGTAGTCCTCCAGGGCCTCCTTCGCCTTGCCCTGCGCCCACTCCACCGTGTCGGCGAACCGGTTCATCGCGTCGGCGGCCTTCCCGAAGGCCTCCGCCGCCTTGAACCAGCGCGGCGGCTCCTTCGCGGCCGCCTCGCGGAACGCGTCCGCCGACTTGCCCTTCAACCCGTCCGGTTCCGCGAGGGACTTGAGGCCGTTGCCGACCAGCGTGAACGACACCTCGAAGTCGCTCAGGTGCGACACCTGGGCGCGGATCTTGGAGACGCTGCCGTAGACCAGCTTCTTCGGATCCTCGGTCTGGCCGAGCTCCAGCTCGGAGACGTCGGCGCCGAGCTGGTTCGCGGCCGAGCGGGACTTGTCGCGGATCCAGTCGCCCGCTTCGTCCAGCCCGACCTCCTCGGCGAGGTCGGCGGCCTTGTCCCCGCCCCACTCGACGAAGTCGCCGACCTTCTCCGCGCCGTCCTCGACGACGTCCTCGACCGAGTCCGGTACGAAATCCCGCCAGCCCATCAGCCGCTCCCCCCGTCAGCCTGGTCCAGCAGGTCCTTCAACGAGCCGATCTTCCCCGTCGAGGTCACCGTGTCCTTCGTGTCCGACCAGGTCTGCTTGATGTCCTGCGCGCTCTTCTCGAAGGACTCGGCGCTGTAGTCCGGCTTGTAGACGTCGGCGCTGAAGATGTCGCCCCAGGACTTCTTCTCGATCTCGTCCTCGCCGGCGTGCGGGTTTCCGTACGCCGCGTTCACCGCGACCTTGAAGGCGCCCTGGACGTACTGGTCCTCCTCCCACATGGTTCCGGCGGCGATGCCGAGGTTGCCCGCAAGGGTGGAGGCGTTCTGGATGAGGCTGCGCACGCCCCACTCCCAGCGCTCGCAGAAGTCCTCGAAGTCCTTCGACAACGCGCCGTGCCCGGTCTCCATCGCCGTCATCGACAGGTTCTCGAATCCCGCCCCCTGCGAGGCCCCGGCCGCGTCCCCCGACTCCCGCAGCTCCGAAATCGCCGCCCGCAGACCCTTCTGGATCGCGGCCACCGCCTGTGGGGAGACCTCCAGGTCCCCGTCGCCCGCCATCAGGCGGCATCCGTACGGTCGACCGCACACGCGTCGGGGACGATGCCGACGACCGGTGGGAAAAGCATCGAGCCGTCCTCGTCGGCCACGTCGACGGCGACGCCCGCCGGGCCGTCCACCATCGGAACGACCGCGTCGACGAGGCGGGCGCCGAGGATGGACAGGTACTCCCACTCCTGGTGGGCGGCCCCGCGCGCCTCGGCGAACCGGGCGAGGGCCTGCTCGTCCGTGAACGCGTACAGCCAGCGGATGCCGCCCTCGACGGCCGACATCAGGCCGCCCTCGGCCCCGTCCGCCAGCGGAGCGAGCAGCAGCGCCCGCCGGAACTCCCCCACCAGGCGCGCCGGATTTCCCCTGCCATCCCGGTATGCGGCGATTTCTTCCGCCAGTTGCATGGTCTGCATCCCCTTTCGGCGTGCTCCCGCTCCCAAGGGGAAACGGTACTCAGGCCCCCGGCGGTTCCTCCAGAACGAGCCGGATCTCCGTGACCTCGTAGCCGGCGCGGTCGAAGGCCGCGGCCATCGGGGTGTTGACGGTGTCCGTGGTCGCCGTGATCCGCTGCGCGCCCTGCCCCGCGTGGAAGCGGGTGATCTCGGCCAGGATCTCGTCGATCAGGCCCTGGCCGCGCTGCTCCGGTACGACGCCCAGGTAGCCGACATTGCGGTGGTAGGGGGTCGCGGACGGAAGGGCCATGCCCGCGAGGGTGCCGTCCGGGAGCTCCGCCAGCCGCCACCAGGAGCGTTCGCCGGGGCAGTCCCGGTAGAAGGCGAAGTCGTCGCGGGCCAGTTGCTCGGCGTCCATCGCGCGGAGCTCGTTCTGCGTGGCCACGTCCAGGCTGCCGTGCGCCAGGCGGACGAAGGCGTCGAGGAACTCCTCGTCCGTGCCCTCCCGGAAGACCAACCGCCCGGTGGGGTCGGCGGTCCCGGCGGACGGGGCCCACTCGTAGCGCAACCGCTCGATCTCACGGGTCAGGCCCGTCCGGTACGCCGCTTCCCGCCGCCAGTCCACGGCGGCGACCAGATCGGGGCCGGTGCGCCAACCGCCGGGCAGGGAGATGTTGTAGAGCGGCCGGTTCCCGAAGGCCGCGTGTCCGGCGGCCAGCAGTCCGGCGGCGACGGCGGCCGGGTCGGGCACGTGGGCCCGTACCTGGAGGCAGTCGAGCGCGAGGGGCCGCTCGCTGTCCGCGCGCCCCCACCACAGGGCCCGGGCCAGCACCTCGCCCTCCTCGTCCTCGGCGAACCAGATCCATTCGGGCCGGAACCGGTGCGCGGAGAGCTCCTCCCGGATCCGATCGGCGCAGAGGGCGGCGACGGGTCCGTCGGCCGGGTAGGCGGCGGCGCGGTCGAGGTCGGCGGCGTCTGCCGTGGCAGCACGGAATCTCATCCGGACATGATCACCGACCGGTCGCCGACATGCCGGTGGCCGGCCTCCCCACAGGGAAGGCCGGCCACCGGGCTGCCGTCACGACCAGGTGATCAGGCGGCGGGGGTGCTCCAGGACCGCCGCGATGTCGGCCAGGAAGCGGGAGCCGAGCTCGCCGTCGATGAGGCGGTGGTCGAAGGACAGCGCCAGGGTGGTGACCTGGCGCGGCTTCACCTTGCCCTTGTGGACCCACGGCTGGAGCTTGATCGCGCCGACCGCGAGGATCGCGGACTCGCCGGGGTTCAGGATGGGCGTACCGGTGTCGACGCCGAAGACGCCGACGTTGGTGATGGTGATGGTGCCGTTCTGCATGTCGGCCGGGGAGGTCTTGCCGTCGCGTGCCGTGGCGACCAGGTCGGACAGGGCCTCGGAGAGCTCCGGCAGCGTCTTGGCGTGGGCGTCCTTGATGTTCGGGACGATCAGGCCGCGCGGAGTGGCCGCCGCGATGCCCAGGTTGACGTAGTGCTTGAGCACGATCTCCTGGGCCGCCTCGTCCCAGGACGCGTTGACGTCGGGGTTGCGGCGGATGGCGACCAGGACCGCCTTGGCGATGAGCAGCAGCGGGTTGATCCGCAGCCCCGCCAGGTCCGGGTCGGCCTTGAGCTCCTGCACCAGCTTCATGGTGCGCGTCACGTCGAGGGTGATGAACTCGGTGACGTGCGGTGCGGTGAAGGCGGAGCCGACCATGGCCTGCGCGGTGACCTTGCGGACGCCCTTGACCGGGATACGGGTCTCCCGCGCGCCCGGGACCACGGCGGACGGGGCCTGCGGGGCCTGGACCGCCTGCGGCGCCCGGGCGGCCGGAGCCGCCGCGGCGGCCGCGGGCCCGGCCTGCGGAGCGAGCGCGGCCGCCGCAGCGGCGTGCACGTCCTCCCGGGTCACGACCCCGCCGTCCCCGGTGGGCACCACGGAGGTCAGGTCGATGCCGAGGTCCTTGGCCAGCTTGCGCACCGGCGGCTTCGCCAGCGGCCGCTCGGCCCCGGCCACCGCGTGCCCGTTGCCGTTCAGCCCCGCGGCCGGAGCCGGCGTGGGCTGGGCGGGGACCGCCGGGGCCGGGGCGGTGCCGTTCCGGGCGGGGGCGCCCGGCACGGCCTTGCGCGGGCGGCGCTTGGTGGAGGCCTGGGAGACCCCGTAGCCCACCAGCACGGGCTGGCGCGCCTCGGCGGCCGGCTCGGCGGTCTCGACCGCGGCCGGCGCCTGGGCGGCGGCCGGGGCGGCCGCCGCCCAGGCGCCGGCAGCCTCCGTACCGGCGGCGCCGGCAGCGGCACCGCCTTCGGTCTGCACCGAGATGATGACCTGGCCGACGTCGACGGTGGTGCCCTCCTCGAAGAGGAGCGCGTGCACGGTGCCGTCGAACGGGATCGGCAGCTCCACGGCCGCCTTCGCCGTCTCGACCTCGCAGACGACCTGCCCGTCGGTGACCGTGTCACCCGGCTGGACGTACCACTTGAGGATCTCGGCCTCGGTGAGGCCCTCGCCCACGTCGGGCATCTTGAATTCGCGGATCGTCACGGGAACGCTCTCCTCAGTACGCAAGCGAGCGGTCGACGGCGTCGAGCACCCTGTCCAGGCCCGGCAGGTACTCGTCCTCCAGGCGGGCCGGCGGGTACGGGGCGTGGAAGCCTCCGACACGCAGCACCGGCGCCTCCAGGTGGTAGAAGCACCGCTCCGTGATGCGGGCGGCGATCTCCGAGCCCACGCCCAGGAACACCGGCGCCTCGTGGACGACGACGAGCCGGCGGGTCTTCTCCACCGACGCCTGCAGCCCGTCGAAGTCGATCGGGGACATCGAGCGCAGGTCCACGACCTCCACCGACTTGCCCTCCTCGGCCGCCGCGGCCGCAGCCTCCAGGCAGACCTTCACCATCGGGCCGTACGCCGCCAGGGTCAGGTCCGTGCCCTCCCGCGCCACCCGCGACGCGTGCAGGGCGTCCGGGATCGCGTCGGTGTCGACCTCGCCCTTGTCCCAGTAGCGCCGCTTCGGCTCGAAGAAGATCACCGGGTCGTCGCTGAGGATCGCCTGCTGGAGCATCCAGTACGCGTCCGAGGCGTTCGACGGGGAGACCACCTTCAGGCCCGCGACGTGCGCGAACAGGGCCTCCGGGGACTCCGAGTGGTGCTCGACCGCGCCGATGCCGCCCGCGTACGGGATGCGCACGACGACCGGCAGCTTGATCTTGCCCAGGGCCCGCGCGTGCATCTTCGCGAGCTGCGTGACGATCTGGTCGTAGGCGGGGAAGACGAACCCGTCGAACTGGATCTCCACGACCGGCCGGTACCCGCGCAGGGCCAGGCCGATCGCCGTGCCGACGATGCCGGACTCCGCGAGCGGGGTGTCGATGACCCGCTCCTCGCCGAAGTCCTTCTGCAGGCCGTCGGTGATCCGGAAGACACCGCCCAGCTTGCCGACGTCCTCACCCATGATCAGGACCTTGGGGTCCGTCTCCAGGGCCTTGCGCAGCGACTCGTTGAGCGCCTTGGCGATCGACATCTTTTCGACAGCCATCAGTGACCCTCCTCGAAGGACGCGAGGTAGGCGGCGAACTGGGCGCGCTCCTCGTCGACGAGCGCGTGCCCGTCCGCGTAGACGTTCTCGAAGATCGCCATGGTGTCGGGATCCGGCATGGCGCGCACGACCTCGCGCACCCGCTTGCCCAGGGCCTCGCTCTCCGCCTCCAGCTCCGCGAAGAACGCCTCGTCGGCGCCGCCGCTCGCCAGCAGGTGGGTCTTCAGGCGCAGGATCGGGTCCTTCGCCTCCCAGGCCTGCGTCTCCTCGTCCCGCCGGTACTTCGTCGGGTCGTCGGAGGTGGTGTGGGCGCCCATGCGGTAGGTGAACGCCTCGACCAGGGTCGGGCCCTCGCCGCGGCGCGCCCGCTCCAGCGCCCAGCGGGTGACCGCGAGGCAGGCCAGCACGTCGTTGCCGTCGACGCGGACGCCCGGGAAGCCGAAGCCCTGGGCACGCTGGTAGAGCGGCACGCGCATCTGGCGCTCGGTCGGCTCGGAGATCGCCCACTGGTTGTTCTGGCAGAAGAACACCACGGGGGAGTTGTAGACGGCCGAGAAGGTGAACGCCTCGGCCACGTCGCCCTGGCTGGACGCGCCGTCGCCGAAGTAGGCGATGACCGCGGAGTCCGCGCCGTCCTTGGCCACACCCATCGCGTAACCGGTCGCGTGCAGCGTCTGCGAGCCGATGACGATCGTGTACAGGTGGAAGTTGTTGGTGTTCGGGTCCCAGCCGCCGTGGTTCACGCCGCGGAACATGCCGAGCAGGTTCGTCGGGTCGACGCCGCGGCACCAGGCCACACCGTGCTCGCGGTAGGTCGGGAAGACGTAGTCGTCGTCGCGCAGGGCCCGGCCGGAGCCGATCTGAGCGGCCTCCTGCCCGAGCAGCGAGGCCCACAGGCCCAGCTCGCCCTGGCGCTGGAGGGCGGTCGCCTCGCCGTCGAAACGGCGGGTCAGGACCATGTCGCGGTAGAGCCCGCGCAGGTCCTCGGTGGTGATGTCCTCGACGAAGGACAGGAACTCTGCGTTCTCAGGATGATCAGCGGCGCTGAGCCGTTCGCCTTCGGGCGTCAGCAGCTGTACGAGCTGGGGCTCGGTGTTCTGCGCGGTGGCAGCGGCGGTCTTGCGGGCGCTCGCCGCGCCTGCCGCCCGCTTGGTGCCGCTGCTGCGTCGCGGCTTGCGCGCGGCAGTGCTCTCCACGGTCACGTGTGCTCCTCCGTCGGTCCGGCTCCCGGGTTCTCCGGGGTCCAGTGCGGCTCACCTGATCCGTACCCGCACACGGGGTGGGTGCGCGTCGCAGTACGGGATCCAGGCGTGACAGGTGCCCCGGCAAGTGCCCTGCGCAATGCACGTTACCCAGTGCGCCGCATAACTGCGAAACCCCACTTGACCTGCGTTTTTGCTTGGATTTCCAAGTAAATCCGCCGGGCTGGGAACAAGCACTGGTCACAGCCTTGCAGGGGGCCGGAACAACGGCACGTTATCCCGGGTAACCGCGGCAGGGAAGGGGTGAATGTGTGAAACTGAGTTCGTGCGCGAAGACGGAAAAATCAAGGTATTCCTCCTGGACGACCATGAAGTGGTACGACGCGGCGTCTATGAGCTCTTGTCGGTCGAAGAGGACATCGAGATCGTCGGCGAGGCCGGTACGGCGACGGAAGCCTTGGTCCGCATTCCCGCCGCCCGCCCCGACGTGGCCGTCCTCGACGTACGGCTTCCCGACGGCAGTGGCGTGGAGGTCTGCCGCGAGGTCCGCTCGCAGGACGACTCCGTCAAATGCCTGATGCTGACCTCGTTCTCCGACGACGAGGCCCTCTTCGACGCGATCATGGCCGGCGCCTCGGGGTACGTGCTCAAGGCGATCCGCGGCAACGAGCTGCTCAGCGCCGTACGGGACGTCGCGGCCGGCAAGTCCCTGCTGGACCCGGTCGCCACCGCGCGGGTGCTGGAGCGGCTGCGCGACGGCAGCGGCGGCAGGGGCGACGACCGGCTCTCCCATCTCACCGAGCAGGAGCGCAGGATCCTCGACCTGATCGGCGAAGGCCTGACGAACCGGGTCATCGGCGAGCGGCTGCACCTGGCCGAGAAGACCATCAAGAACTACGTCTCCAGCCTGCTGTCCAAGCTGGGCATGGAGCGCCGCTCGCAGGCAGCCGCCTACGTGGCCCGCCTCCAGGCGGAGCGGCGCGCCTGACCCCGGGCGCGCCCGGGGGTCATTCCGTGTCCCCCTGGCCCTGGTTGGGCGGGTCCACCGGGGCCGAGTGGCTCTTGGTGGGCGACGGCGCCGACTTGGTCGGCGCCGGGCTCGACTTCGACGCCGACGGCGAGGGGCTGTTCGACAGCGAGGGCGAGGGGCTCGGGCTCGGCGAGTACCGGCTGTAGGACGGCGACGGCGAGTAGTCCTCGGAGGAGCGCGGGGAGCTCGACTTCTCGTGCGACGGCGTGTTCTGCGGACTCTCCGGGGCGCTGCCCTGCACGCTGGAGGAACTCTGGACGGCCGGCGGGTTGTTGTCGTTATTCCCCTTGTGGCCCACCGAGTTGACGGCGTACGCCACGCCGGCCGCGACGGCCAAGACCGCGAGGACGGCGAACAGCCACAGCTTCCAGCGGCTGCCGCCGCGGTCCTCGTACCCGTCGTAGCCGTCATAGCCGCCCTGGCCCCCGCCTTGGGCGAGGCCGCGGGTGTCGTACTGGCCGCCGCCGGGGAAGGCCGAGCCGTCGTCCGGGTTCAGCGGCGGCACCATCGGCTGCTGGAACTGCGAGGTCGACGCGTGCGCCGCGTACTGCTGTCGGCCGCCGCCCGGGCCCGCCGGCATGGCCGTGGTGGGTGCGCCGCCGCGGCCGTGCGGCAGGGCCATGGTGACCGGGCCGGTGTTCCAGGTGCCGCTGTTGGCCCCCTGGTCGTGCAGCATCTGGAGCGCGTACTGGACCAGCCCGCGCATCTCCTCGGCGCTCTGGAACCGGTCGTCCGGGTCCTTGGCCAGGGAGCGCATGACGAGTCCGTCGAGCTCCTGCGGGATGTGGTGGCCCTCCGGCAGCTGCGAGGGCGGGACCGGCGCGTCCTGCACGTGCTGGTAGACCACCGACAGCGGGGTCTCTCCCGTGAAGGGGGGCCGCAGCGCCAGCAGTTCGTACAGCAGGCAGCCGGTCGCGTACAGGTCGGAGCGGTGGTCGACGGCCTTGCCGAGCGCCTGCTCGGGCGAGAGGTACTGCGGGGTGCCCATGACCATGCCGGTCTGGGTCATCGTCGACTGCGCGCCGTGCAGGGCGCGCGCGATGCCGAAGTCCATCACCTTCACCGCGCCGGTGTCGGTGATGATGACGTTGGCGGGCTTGATGTCACGGTGCACGATGCCGTGCTGGTGGGAGTACGCGAGCGCTTCGAGCACGCCCGAGACGATGATCAGCGCCTGCTCGGGGCCCGGGGCCTCGGCGCTGACCAGCAGGTCGCGGATGGTGCGGCCCTCGACCAGCTCCATGACGATGTACGGGACCGTGCTGGGGCCGACCTTGTCCTCGCCCGAGTCGTACACGGCGACGACGGCGTGGTGGTTGAGCCCGGCGACCGACTGGGCCTCACGCGTGAAGCGGGCCTTGGAGACCGGGTCCTCGGCGAGGTCGGCGCGCAGCAGCTTCACCGCGACGGTCCGGCCCAGGCGGACGTCCTCGGCGGCGAACACCTCGGCCATGCCGCCGCGGCCCAGCCGGTGGGTGAGCCGGTAGCGGCCGTCGCCCACCAGGCCGCCGGCTCCCCAATGCTCAGGACCCTCGGCCGTCCCGGCGCCGTTTCCCTCGGGTTCGGGTGCCATCAGTCCTCGCCGTCGTCTCTCTCGGCCGCCGCTCAGCGGTAGGTCCTTTTCGTGTGCTCCGATGCACGCTACAGCCTCGGAACAGGTCGCCGTTCGGACATTGGCATGCGGTGGCCGTGTGGTCACGAAGCGGGCACCCGGCTTGACGTGTGCTTGCCCTCCGGCAGACTGGGCGCGACATGCGCTCAGCCAGACGCGTAGGGACACATCCCGAGGGGAAGCAACAGTCATGAGCCAGGACGGCACTCAGGGCCAGTACGCGGGCGGCTCTCTGGCCGGTGGCCGTTACCAGCTAAGGGACTTGCTCGGCGCCGGCGGTATGGCGTCGGTCTACTTGGCGTACGACTCGGCGCTCGACCGCCAGGTCGCCATCAAGACCCTGCACAGCGAACTCGGGCGGGAACAGTCCTTCCGTGAGCGGTTCCGTCGTGAGGCGCAGGCTGTTGCGAAACTGTCGCACACGAACATCGTCTCGGTATTCGACACGGGTGAGGGCCAGGTCACCTTCGCGTCCGGGGCGGGAGACGCCGCGGTGATGCCGTACATCGTGATGGAGTACGTGGAGGGGCAGCCGCTCGGCTCCGTCCTGGAGGCCGACATCCGCCAGTACGGGGCGATGCCGGCCGACAAGGCGCTGAGGGTCACGGCCGACGTGCTCGCGGCGCTGGAGACCAGCCACGAGATGGGGCTCGTCCACCGCGACATCAAGCCCGGCAACGTGATGGTGACCAAGCGCGGCGTGGTCAAGGTGATGGACTTCGGCATCGCCCGGGCGATGCAGTCCGGGGTCACCTCCATGACCCAGACCGGCATGGTGGTCGGCACCCCGCAGTACCTCTCGCCCGAACAGGCGCTCGGTCGCGGCGTCGACGCCCGCTCCGACCTGTACTCGGTCGGCATCATGCTCTTCCAACTGTTGACCGGGCGGATCCCCTTCGACGCCGACTCGCCGCTGGCGATCGCGTACGCGCACGTCCAGGAGGAGCCGGTCGCGCCGTCCTCCATCAACCGCTCGCTCACCCCGGCGATGGACGCGCTCGTGGCCCGGGCCCTGAAGAAGAACCCGAACGAGCGCTTCCCCACCGCGGCGGCCATGCACGACGAGGTCACGCGGGTGCTGTCGGCCGGTCAGGCCGGCGCCCCGGCCATCGTGCCGGGCGCACACACGGGCGGCAGCGGCGCGGGCGTGGGCTCGGCCGTGTTCCCGCCGCTGGACTCGGGATTCCAGCCCTCGCCCCACCAGTCGGTGCAGCAGCCGTACGCGCCGACCCCGACGCCGTCCCCGTACGCGCCCACGCCGCCGCCGCAGACGCATGGTCAGGGCGGCTACGCCTACCCGCAGCAGGTGCAGCAGCAGTACGCGCCGCAGACCCCGCCGCCGTTCACCATCTCCCCGGCGGCGAACGCGGCTCCTGCGGCTGCGGGGGGCGGCAAGCGGAACACGCCGGTCGTCGTGGGCGCGGTCGCGGTGGCCGTGCTGGCGGTGGGCGGGCTGATCGCGGCCGTGGCGATGAACGGCGACGACGACAAGGGCCGTACCGCGGGTCCCTCCACGTCGAGCTCCGCCTCGGCCAAGAGCGGCTTCAAGGGCCCGGACATCTCGCGCACGATCGACTCGGCCAAGTGCAAGGACCCGTCCAAGCACTACAGCGACGCCACGAAGTACACGGCGCCGGACCTGCGCTACAAGAACCTGCTGTCGGTGAAGGAGTGCATCCAGGCCTCCGGCGGCAAGTACAAGATCGTCGAGAAGGACGAGGCCGTGTACGGCAAGGACACCGTCCTCGACCAGAACCCGCGCCCCGGAGACAAGATCGACAAGGAAGGCACGGAGTACACGCTGACCGTGTCGACCGGCAATCCGGAGTAACGCGCGCCCCCGCACCACGACACACCGGCATCCCGGGCAGCCCTGATGGGCCGCCCGGGATGCCGCTTTTGCCCCACCATGTGAACCTGAGCGAAACATCTCGGTCTCCCTCTGATTCCGTCCCGGGGGGACCCCCAGGGACGGGAGGGGCCCCCCGTGTCGCAACGCCTGCGGGCACAGCGCTGGCTGGCCGGGGCCGCCCTGGCCGCCGCCGCGCTGGTGCCGACCTCCTCCTCGTTGGCCGCACCGCCCGCCCGGACCACGCCTCCCGCGCGCCCCGAGGCCGCGGCCCCCCTGGCCGCCACCGCCGTCCCCACGCGCCCCGACCCCGTGGCCGACGTCGCCCACGAGGCCTACGGGGAGCTGGCCGGAAGCGTCGCCGGAGTCGGCCGCAGGCATCCGGGGCGGCCCGAAGCCGAGCCCGCGAACCCCGAGTCCGTGATCGTCTCCCGGCCGGTGCCGGCCCGACCGCAGCCGCACCAGCGCCCGCGCGCGCAGACCCCACTGCCGCGGATCGCCCCGAGCCCCCCGCAGACGGTCACCGCCCTGGGCACCGGACCCAACGAGCGGGCGGCCGACCTGGCCGCCCACCTCCTGCCGCTCGGCACCGGATTCGCCCTGATGGGGGTCGGCTTGGGCTACCTCGGGGTGCGCCTGCGCAGAGGCGCCTGACCGCAGCCGCAGCCCGTGCCGACCGGCCCGGCGGGCGCCCCGTCCCCCTTACGGCGTACGCCTCAGGATGGTTGCACTGATCGACATACTCGGTATACATACTGAGTATGTCGATCCGTCACGGCCTTCTCGCCCTGCTGGAACGGGGTCCTCGGTACGGCTCCCAACTGCGTACCGAGTTCGAATCCCGCACCGGCTCCACCTGGCCGCTCAACGTCGGGCAGGTGTACACCACCCTCGCCCGGCTCGAACGCGACGGCCTCGTCGCGCCCGACGGCGAAGACGCCGCCGGGCACACCCTCTACGCCATCACCGCCGGCGGACGCGCCGAACTGCACCAGTGGTACGAGCGCCCCGTCGACCGCACCAACCCGCCCCGGGACGAGCTGTCCATCAAGCTCGCCATGGCGGTGGGCGCGCCGGGCGTGGACATCCGCGCCGTCATCCAGGCTCAGCGGCACGCCACCATCCGGGCGATGCAGGACTACACCCGGCTCAAGGCGCAGGCGCTCGCCGCGATCGAGAGCGGGCAGTCCCGCGAACGCGACGACGTGGCCTGGCTGCTGGTCCTCGAACAGCTGATCTTCCAGACCGAGGCCGAGGCGCGCTGGCTCGACCACTCCGAGGCCCGGCTCGTACGGCTCGCCCTGCAGGCCGACCGGCGAGCCGAGCCCGAACCGCCCCAGGCCACCGACACCACCGGAACCGGAACCCTTAGCGGCGCCGGCACGGACACCGGAACAGCACCACAGCTCCGCCCCGCCCGCACGCGCCGGAGCTGACGACACCACCGTCCCAGGGGGGACCCCATGCCCGACCCGCAGTCCGCACCCGTCCACGGCGAGCCCGTCCTCCGGCTCGACCGGCTCGTCCGCACCCACGGCAGCGGCGCCACCGAGGTGCACGCCCTGCGCGGCATCAACCTCTCCGTCCACGCCGGCGAACTCGTCGCCGTCATGGGGCCCTCGGGCTCCGGAAAGTCCACGCTGCTCACCCTGGCCGGCGGCCTCGACACCCCCACCAGCGGGCACGTCATCGTCGAAGGCACCGACATCACCGCGGTGAACCGCAGGCAGCTGGCCGCGCTGCGCCGCCGCAGCATCGGGTACGTCTTCCAGGACTACAACCTCATCCCGGCCCTCACCGCCGCCGAGAACGTGGCACTGCCCCGGGAACTCGACGGGGTGTCCGCCCGCAAGGCCCGTGCCTCCGCCCTGGCCGCCCTGGAGGAGATGGGCCTCGGGGAGCTCGCCAACCGCTTCCCCGACGAGATGTCCGGCGGCCAGCAGCAGCGCGTGGCCATCGCCCGGGCCCTCGTCGGCGACCGCCGCCTGGTGCTCGCCGACGAACCCACCGGCGCCCTCGACTCCGAGACCGGCGAATCCGTCCTCGGCCTGCTGCGCGCCCGCTGCGACGCGGGCGCCGCCGGAATCCTCGTCACCCACGAACCGCGCTTCGCCGCCTGGGCCGACCGCGTGGTCTTCCTGCGCGACGGCAGTGTCGTCGACGAGACCCTGCGCAGCCAGGCCGACTCGCTGCTCACCGGGCAGGCGGCCGGCCAGTGAAATCCCCGTACCACGCGTGGATCGCGGCCATCCGGATAGCCCGCCGCGATGCCTGGCGCGCCAAGGGCCGCAGCGCCCTCGTCCTCGCGATGATCGCCCTGCCGATCGTCGGGGTGAGCGCCGCCGACCTCACCCTGCGCAGCGCGGAGCTCTCCCCCCAACAGGCCGTCACCAGGGAGATCGGCGCCGCCGACGCCCGGCTGCGCGACTCGGGCCTGGGGATGCCCGGTTACCAGAACCGGGAGGGCAGCAACTTCATGCCCGTCGGCGGCTACGACGCGTACGACCCCTCCAAGGAGACGGATCCGCGGGCCCTGACCGCGACGCTCCCGGCCGGCGCCGAGTACCTGAAGGACAGCACCGCCCACGCCAAGATCCGCACCAAGTACGGCCTGCTCGACTCCGAGCTGCGCGAGATCGACGCGGCGAGCCCCCTGGTCGAGGGCATGATCACGCTGAAGCGCGGCCGACTGCCCCTGGAAGCGGGCGAGGTCCTCGCCACCACCGCCTTCCTGGAGAAATCCGGCTTCTTCGTGGGCTCCGAATTCCTCGCCCGCGGCTCGAACACCTGGTACCGGATCGTGGGGGCCTACGAGCTGCCCTCCGAGCTGGCGAAGACCGAGGTCCTTGCCCCGCCCGGCACGCTCCTCGGACCGCTGGACAAGGCCCTGCGGGACGCCGGGGTGCCCGGCGTGGTCGCCGAGGACACCTACCTCGTCAAGGTCGGCGGCGATGGTTTCACGTGGAACATGGTCAAGGAAGCCAACACGAAGAGCGTGGTGGTCGTCTCCCGCGCCGTGCAGCTGCATCCGCCGGCCGACTCCGACGTGCCGTACCTGGTGCAGCAGAAGGAGCTGGGCTACTCCCTTCCGGACGACGGGCTCCCGGTGACCGAACTCGCCGTCCTGGCCACCGTCGTCGGCCTCGCGATGCTGGAGATCTGCCTGCTGGCCGGACCGGCCTTCGCGGTCGGCGCCCGGCGTTCGCGCCGCCAGCTCGGCCTGGTCGGCGCCAACGGCGGCGACCGGCGCCACATCCGGGCCATCGTGCTCTCCGGCGGCCTGGTCATCGGCGCGGCGTCCGCCGTCAGCGGCACCGTCATCGGCGTCGCGCTCACCGTCGGGCTGCGGCCGGTGCTGGAGGAGTACCTCGGGAAGCGCTTCGGCGGCTTCGAGTTCCGCCCGCTGGAAATCCTCGGCATCGCCCTGCTCGCCGTGGTCACCGGCCTGCTGGCCGCCGTCGCCCCCGCCGTCACCGCCTCCCGGCAGACCGTGCTGGCCTCGCTGACCGGCCGCCGCGGGGTCCGCCGGTCCAACCGGGTGCTGCCCGTCATCGGACTGCTCGCCCTCGGCGCCGGCGCCGCGATCGCCCTGTACGGCACGGCCTCGCGGATGGGCGCCACGGTGGTCGCGGGCGGCAGCGCCCTCGCCGAACTGGGCATCGTGGCCCTCACCCCGGTGCTCGTCGGCCTGTTCGGCCGGCTCGGGCGCTGGTTGCCGCTGTCGCCGCGACTCGCGCTGCGCGACGCCGTGCGCAACCGGGGCCGTACGGCGCCTGCCGTGGCCGCCGTACTGGCCGCCGTCGCCGGAACCGTCGCGGTGGCCACGTACGCACACAGCTCGGACCTCCAGGCCCGCCATGACTACGTGGCCGAACTCCCCTACGGGGCCGGGAGGGTGGCGGTGCAGGAGAGCGGACGCCACAAGGACGTGCCCGCGGTGCGCGAGGCGCTGAACCGGGAACTCCCGCTCGCGGTCCGGGCGGACGTGGACTACATCTCGGTCGGCAAGGCCGGCTGTGAGACGTTCTCCACCGAGGACGGCTGCGGCCGGGCCGAGATCATCCAGCCCAAGGAGCAGCGCTGCCCGCTTTACGAGGCGAAGAACGGGCCCGGCTCCTTCACCGAGGAGCAGGCCCGGGAGCTGCGCAAGGACTGGCGCTGCCGGATGAACCGGCACTCCTCGCGCTACGACACCGTCGTCGCCGACGAAAAGCTGCTGACGGTGCTCGCGGTCACCGATCCGGGTGCGGTGTCCGCCCTGAAGGCCGGCAAGGCCGTCTCCTTCGACAAGCGCAACGTGAAGGACGACAAGGTCACCCTGCGGCTGATCTCCAACAAGGACGCCGTCGGCCGGGAGCCCGGCGTGGACCCGCCCGGCGAGGACAAGGTCTTCCCCGTCCACCAGACCGCCGACACCGCCGAGGGCTACGGCATCGCGCTCGTCCTGCCGCCCGCCGCGGCGAGGAGCGCGGGGCTGTCCACCCTGCCGTTCGGCTCGTACTTCACGCTGGACGGCAAGGCCACCAGCGAGCAGCGGCAGCGGCTCGACGGGCGGATCGACCAGATCGGCGTGGAGGCCCCCGTCACCATCGAGGCCGGCTACCAGGGCCAGGACGACATCGGCACGGTGGCCCTCACCGTCTTCGCCGGCCTGGTCACCATCGGCGCGGCCGGCATCGCCACCGGACTCGCCCAGGCCGACGCCGAGGCCGACCTGAAGACCCTGGCGGCGGTCGGCGCCGCACCCCGGGTGCGGCGCACGCTCAGCGGCTTCCAGTGCGGGGTGGTGGCCTTGATGGGCGTCGTCCTGGGCACCCTGGCCGGGATCCTGCCGGCGGTGGGACTGCGGCTCGTCCAGCGCCGCGAGCGGGCCCACCTCATGGAGGCGGCCGGCGCCCCCGGCGACGTGCTGTACGTGCCGATCGCCCTGCCGTGGGAGACCTTCGGGGCGCTGCTGATCCTGGTCCCGCTGGGAGCGGCCCTGTTGGCCGCCCTGGTCACCCGGTCGGGCGGCGCCCTGGCCCGCCGCGCGGCGGCCTGACGGTCACTCGCTGTTCCCGCCCCCGTACAGGTTGGATCACGCCTGTACGGGGGCACACCGTGTGAGTACGAAGGTGTGCGAGACAATGACCGGCATGGAGATGCCGAGGAGTGAACGGTCGCAGGACAGTCCCCCGCACGTCCTGATCGTGGGACAGGACGGGATGGCGGTCGGCGGCGCCGATGACGAGTCGCGCGAGGTCCCGGTGACGGAGATGGTCGAACAGCCCGCCAAGGTCATGCGGATCGGCAGCATGATCAAGCAACTTCTTGAAGAGGTGCGCGCCGCACCTCTGGACGAGGCCAGCCGGGTCCGTCTCAAGGACATCCATGCCGCGTCGGTGAAGGAGCTGGAGGACGGCCTGGCTCCCGAGCTCGTGGAGGAACTGGAACGCCTCTCCCTCCCGTTCACCGAGGAGGCCATTCCGTCCGAGGCGGAACTGCGCATCGCGCAGGCCCAGTTGGTGGGCTGGCTGGAGGGCCTCTTCCACGGCATCCAGACCGCCCTGTTCGCACAGCAGATGGCGGCGCGGGCCCAGCTGGAACAGATGCGCCGCGCCCTCCCGCCGGGCGCCCCGACGGACGACGAGGAGTCCCACGGCGCCATCCGCTCCGGCCCGTACCTCTGACCGCCCCCGCCCCGCCGCCGAGCGGCGGGGCACCCTCTGCCCGCACAGCCGGGCGGGGCCGCCCGGCGACAGCCGGGCAAGTCCGGCCGCCCGGAGGCGACATCGCATACTCGGGGGTATGAGCTACGACGCGATCGTCCTCGCAGGCGGCGCCGCGCAGCGCCTGGGCGGGGCGGACAAGCCCGGCCTCCGCGTCGGCGGCCGCACCCTCCTCGACCGCGTCCTCGACGCCTGCTCCGACGCCACGACCACCGTCGTCGTCGGCCGGCGCCGTCCCACGGCCCGCCCGGTCCGCTGGACCGTGGAGGACCCGCCCGGCTCCGGCCCCCTCGCCGCCCTGGCCGCCGGCCTGTGCGGCACCACCGCCGACCGGGTCCTGGTCCTCTCCGCCGACCTCCCGTTCCTCGACCGCAACACGGTCCGCGCCCTCCTCGCCGCCCCCATCGCCGACGGGGCCGACGGAGCCCTGCTGCGCGATCCCACCGGCCGCGACCAGCCCCTCGTCGCCGCCTACCGCGCCGAGTCCCTGCGCCGCGAGATCGCCCTCCTCGCCACCGAGCACGGCAGCCTGTACGGCCTCCCCCTGCGCGCCCTCACCGCCGAGCTCGACCTGGCCAAGGTGACGGACACTGCGCCACTCGCCTCCTTCGACTGCGACACCTGGGAGGATCTCGCATCCGCCCGCGCCAGGATCAGAGAGCATGGAACCGTGCTGGACCAATGGATCACCGCCGTCAAGACCGAGCTCGGGATCGACCTCGCCGTCGACACCAAGACCCTGCTCGATCTCGCCCGTGACGCCGCCCACGGCGTCGCCCGGCCCGCCGCCCCGCTGACCACCTTCCTGGTCGGCTACGCGGCGGCCCACGCCGAAGCCACCGGCGCCGACCCCGCCACCGCCGTCGCCGAGGCCTCCCGCAAGGCCGCCGACCTCGCCCTGCGCTGGGCGGCCGAGGCCGGGCCCGACGCCGGCACCGGCACCGGCACCGACGACAACCCCCCAGGATGACCCGGATGCCCCCCACCGACGCCGCCGACCACGCCCTGGACGAAGCCCTGGCCCTCGTCAGCCGCGACCCCCGCTCCGGCCCGGCCGCGGGCGGCGGCGGTGGTGGCGGTCGCCCCATCACCTGGTCGCAGGCGCGGGAGACCGCCGTCCGCGCCGGCTCCGGCGTCCGGCCCCGCAGCCACCGGGTCCCCCTCGCCGCCGCGCTGGGCGAGGTGCTGACCGAACCCCTGGAGGCCCTCACCGACCTGCCGTCCTTCGACACCTCCGCCATGGACGGCTGGGCCGTGGCCGGGCCGGGTCCCTGGACCGTCCGTCCCGGCGAGGGTGTGCTGGCCGGCTCCGAGCGCCCCGAGCCGCTCGCCGACGGCCAGGCCGTACGGATCGCCACCGGCGCCCGGATCCCCGGCGAGACCACCGCCGTGATCCGCAGCGAGCACTCCCGCGAGTCCGGCGCCCACCTCTACGCCGAGCGGCCCGTCCTCACCGGCCAGGACATCCGGCCGCGCGGCCAGGAGTGCCGCTCCGGGGACCTCCTGCTGCCGCCCGGCTCCCTCGTCACCCCGGCCGTCCTCGGCCTCGCCGCGGCCGCCGGGTACGACGAGCTCCCCACCCGGCCCCGGCCCCGGGTCGAGATCCTGGTGCTCGGAGACGAGCTGCTCACCGAAGGCCGCCCCCACGACGGGCTGATCCGGGACGCCCTGAGCCCCATGCTCGGCCCGTGGCTGACCCGGCTCGGCGCCGAGGTCACCGGCACCCGGCGGCTCGGGGACGACCCCGCCGGAGCCCGGGCCCTGCTGGACGCCGTCACGGGCTCCGAGGCCGACCTGGTCATCACCACCGGCGGCACCGCCTCCGGCCCCGTCGACCATGTCCACCCCGTCCTGCTCCAGGCCGGTGCCCAGCTGCTCGTCGACGGGGTCGCCGTACGCCCCGGCCATCCCATGCTGCTGGCCCGGCTCGGAGACCGCGCCGACGGCCGCCATCTGGTGGGCCTGCCCGGCAACCCGCTCGCCGCCGTCTCCGGACTGCTGACCCTCGCCGAACCGCTGCTGCGCGCCCTCGCGGGCCGCCGCCGGCGTCCCCGCTACACGGCCCCGGTCCGCGACGACGTGCCCGGCCACCCGTACGACACCCGGCTGGTCCCGGTCGTGCTGACCGACGAGCACGCCGTACCGCTGCGCTACCACGGCCCGGCGATGCTGCGCGGGATCGCCGCCGCCGACGCGCTGGCCGTCGTACCCCCGAACGGCGCGCGGTCCGGGCAGGACCTGGAGATCCTCGACCTGCCCTGGGTCACGGGCGGATGTTTCACGTGAAACTCCCCGGCCAGGACGCGATGGCCCGGGGCGACGACGAGAAGCTGGTCTCCCGCCGCGTCACGCTGCCCAAGCGCATCGTCGAAAGACCGTCGAAGCAGGTCGCCAAGCGTCTGCTGATGGCGCTGTTCGTGCTGTTCCTGACGGTCCTGATCGTCTGGCTCGACCGCGACGGCTACCACGACAACGCCGACGACACCGTCGACCTGCTCGACTGCGTCTACTACGCGACCGTCACCCTCTCCACCACCGGCTACGGAGACGTCGTCCCGCACGGTGACAGCGCGCGGCTGGTCAACATCCTGCTGGTGACCCCGCTGCGCGTGCTCTTCCTGATCATCCTGGTCGGCACCACCCTGGAAGTCCTGACGGAGCGGACCCGGGAAGAGTGGCGGCTGAACCGCTGGAGGAAGAACTTGCGCGAGCACACGGTCGTGGTCGGCTTCGGCACCAAGGGCCGCTCGGCCCTCCAGACGCTGCTGGCCACCGGCCTCGCCAAGGACCAGGCCGTCATCGTGGACCCCAGCGCCAAGGTGATCGACTCGGCCAGCGCGGAGGGATTCACGGGGGTGGTCGGCGATGCCACCCGCTCCGAAGTGCTGCTCCGCGCCGAGGTGCAGCGGGCCCGGCAGATCGTCATCGCCACCCAGCGGGACGACACGGCGGTCCTGGTCACGCTGACGGCGCGGCAGCTCAACCGCGGGGCGAAGATCGTCGCTGCGGTACGCGAGGAGGAGAACGCGCCGCTGCTGCGCCAGTCGGGCGCGGACGCGGTCATCACGAGCGCGAGCGCGGCAGGCCGGCTGCTGGGCCTCTCGGTGCTGAGCCCGAGCGCGGGCACGGTGATGGAGGACCTGATCCAGCAGGGCAGCGGGCTGGACCTGATCGAGCGGCCCGTGAAGAAGTCCGAGGCGGGCCGGGGCGTGCGGGAGACCGACGACCTGGTGGTGAGCGTGCTCCGCGGCCACCGGCTGCTGGGCTACGACGATCCGCACGCGAGTCCGCTCCAGCTGACGGACCGTCTCATCACCATCGTCCGCGCGCCGGTGGCCGAACTGCCGCCGCCGAAGCGGGGTCCGGCGTAGCCGTTCCCTTCGGTCGGTGCCCTGAGGCCGCGGTTGGCGTACCCTCCGGGCCATGCATGCGATCACCATCGAACAGCCCGGCGGCCCCGAGGCCCTCGTCTGGGCCGAGGTACCCGATCCGGTGGCCGGCGAGGGGGAGGTGCTCGTCGACGTCGTGGCCGGCGCCGTCAACCGGGCCGACCTCCTCCAGCGGCAGGGGTTCTACGATCCGCCGCCGGGCGCCTCGCCCCATCCCGGCCTGGAGTGTTCCGGGCGGATCACCGCGGTCGGACCGGGCGTATCGGGCTGGGCCGTCGGCGACGAGGTGTGCGCCCTGCTCGCCGGCGGCGGGTACGCGGAGCGGGTGGCCGTTCCGGCGGGCCAGCTGCTGCCCGTTCCCGCCGGGATCGACCTGGCGACGGCTGCTTCGCTGCCGGAGGTGGCTTGCACGGTGTGGTCCAACGTCTTCATGGTGGCCCACCTGCGCCCCGGCGAGACGCTGCTCGTGCACGGCGGCTCCAGCGGCATCGGCACCATGGCCATCCAGCTGGCGAAGGCGGTCGGCGCGAAGGTGGCGGTGACGGCGGGCGATGCGCAGAAGCTGGCCCGCTGCAAGGAGCTCGGCGCGGACGTCCTCGTCGACTACCGCGAGCAGGACTTCGTCGCGGAGGTCAAGGCCGCGACGGACGGCGCCGGGGCGGACGTGATCCTGGACATCATCGGTGCGAAGTACCTGGCGCGGAACCTGGACGTGCTGGCCGTCAACGGCCGGCTCGCGGTGATCGGCCTCCAGGGCGGGGTCAAGGCCGAACTGAACCTGGGCGCCCTGCTGTCGAAGCGGGCGGCGATCACGGCGACCTCGCTGCGGGCGCGGCCGCTGGAGGAGAAGGCAGCCATCGTCGCGGCCGTGCGGGAGCACGTGTGGCCCCTGCTGTCGGCAGGGGTGGTCCGCCCGGTGGTGCACGCGGTCCTGCCGATGCGGGAGGCGGCCGAGGCGCACCGCATGATGGAGGCCGGCACGCACGTCGGCAAGATCCTGCTGACCACCTGACCACCTGCCCACCTGCCGCTCGTGGTCTGGCCGCTCAGCGCCTGAGTGCGGCGGCGACGAGCCCCTCCAGGGCATCCCGGGGGACCGGGGTGCCCGTCGGCAGGTGGTCCAGGACCAGGCCGTCCACACATGCCAGCAGGCTGCGGGTGCGGGCCTCCGGGTCGGGCACCCCGTGCGCGGCGAGGAAGGCCCGGGCCAGCTCCCGTCCGGCGTTCTCGCGCGGGACGAGGATCTCCCGCAGCTCCGGGTCCCGGACGCTCTCCAGAGCGCAGGCGTAGCGGGCCAGCGAGCGCACGCGGCCCTCGCCCGTGAGCCGGGCCACCGTCAGCCCCTCCAGGGCGTCGGTCAGTTCGGCGGGCGTGCGCGGGAACGGCATGCGCTCGCCGGCCTCCTGCAGTTCGGCCTGGTCCCGGGCGACGAGGCGGCGTACCAACGCGGTCAGGAGGGCGGAGCGGGTCCGCAGGTAGGCCGAGGTGGTGCCCGCGGGCAGGCCGGCGGCCCGGTCCACGGCCCGATGGGTCAGCCCGCGCATGCCGGAGGCGGCCAGTACCTCGATGGCGGCATCGGCCAGGACGGTCCGTCGTTCTTCACTCACCCCCTCTTTCTACACCTGTAGAAGACCGGGAGTACGCTTCACCCCGAGACTTCTACAGGTGTAGAAACAAGGGGGTCCCGCCATGGGCAGGAGCAGTGGCACGGACAGCGGCAGGAGCAGCGGCAAGAACGGGGCCGGGGACAGCCGCAGCAGCGACGGCAGGACGGCCCTGGTGATCGGCGGGGGGATCGGCGGCCTCGCGGCCGCGATCGCCCTGCACCGCACCGGCTGGCAGGTCACGGTGCTGGAGCGGTCCGCCGTCCTGGAGGATGCGGGAGCCGGCATCTCGCTCGCCGCCAACGGCATCCGGGCACTGGAGGCGCTGGGTCTGGGCGAGGCCGTACGCCGGGCCGCCCACCCCCAGTACACCGGCGGCACCCGCACCCCCGACGGGCGGTGGCTGTCCCGTATGGACGGCGCCGCGCTGGAACGCGCCCTCGGCGTCCCCGTGACCGGCATCCGGCGGGCGCAGCTCCACCGACTGCTGCGGCAGGCGCTGCCACCGCACTGCCTGCGCACCGGAGTGACGGGCTCACCGGACTCGGCCGACGCCGATCTGGTGGTCGCGGCCGACGGAGTGCGCAGCGCGATCCGCACCCGGCTCTTCCCGGACCATCCCGGACCCGTCTACAGCGGTTCCACGGTGCTGCGCGCCATCACCGCCGAACCGCTGGCCCTGGACACGGACTTCGCGCTCACCTGGGGCCCCGGCGCGGAGTTCGGGCACATCGGGTTGCCCGACGGCCGCGCCGAATGGCACGCGGTCCTGGCGGCCCCGGCGGGAGTGCGCCACCCGGACCCCGTGGCCTTCCTCGGCCGCCGCTTCGCGGGCTGGCACGAGCCGACGGCCCGCCTGCTGGCGGCCACCCGGCCCGAGGACGTGCTGCACCACGACGTCCACGAGCTGGTGACCCCCCTGCCCTCGTACGCCCTCGGCCGGGTGGCGCTGCTGGGCGACGCCGCGCACGCGATGACGCCGAACCTGGGGCAGGGCGCGTGCCAGGCCCTGGAGGACGCGGTGGTCCTGGCGGCCGAGGTGTCGGCCGGCCCGGACGTGGAGACGGCGCTGCTGCGCTACGACGCCGTTCGGCGGCCGCGTGCGCAGGCCGTGGCCCGGACGGCCCGCCTGGCCGGGCGGATGGGGCACCGGCTCAGCCACCCGCTGGCGGTCTCCCTGCGGAACCGGGCCCTGCGACTGGCCCCGTCCGGGGCCACCGTCCGGGCGATCCTGCGCCACGCGGACTGGACCCCGCCCCGGCTCCCGCCGGCGCCCTGCGGCGCCGGCGGGGACGGTCACAGCGAACGCAGCAGCACCGCCGGGGACTCCACGCAGTCCGCGACGTAGCGGAGGAAGCCGCCCGCCGTACCGCCGTCGCAGACCCGGTGGTCGAAGGTCAGCGACAGCTGGACCACCTGGCGCACCGCCAGCTCGCCCGCGTGGACCCACGGCTTCGCCACGATGCGGCCCACGCCGAGCATGGCCGCCTCCGGGTGGTTGATGATCGGCGTCGAGCCGTCGACCCCGAACACCCCGTAGTTGTTCAGGGTGAACGTGCCGCCGGTCAGGTCCGCCGGGGCCAGCTTCCCGGCCCGTGCCACCTCGGTCAGGCGGGCGAACTCCGCCGACAGGGACTCGGCACTGCGCACGTGGGCGTCGCGGACCACCGGGACCACCAGCCCGCGCTCGGTCTGCGCCGCGAAGCCGAGGTGGACGGCGGGCAGCCGGACGATCTCGTTCGCCGCCAGGTCCACGGTCGAGTTGAGCTCCGGGTAGCGCGCGAGCGCCGCCGTGCAGATCCGGGCGAGCAGCGCCAGCACCGAGATCTTCGGCCCGCCCGCGGCGTTCATCGCGGCCCGCGCCGCCATCAGCTCGGTGGCGTCCGCGTCGACCCAGCACGTGGCGTCCGGGATCTCCCGCCGACTGCGCGAGAGCTTCTCGGCCACCGCGCCGCGCAGCCCCTTGAGCGGGATGCGCTCACCGCCGGCCGCCGCGGCGGCCGGAGCGGCCGCGACCGGCTGCGGCTCCTGCTGCGGCGCCCGCAGCGCCGCCTCGACGTCCGCCCGCAGGATCAGGCCCTCGGGCCCGGAGCCGCGCAGCTCGCGCAGGTCGATCCCGTGGTCCCGCGCCAGCTTGCGCACCAGCGGCGAGATCACCGGCACCGGCCCGGCGGCGACGGGCACGGCAGCGGCCGTGACCGTGACCGCAGCCGTGGTCGTGGCCGCGGTGGCGACCGGCGCCGCGGCCGCAGCAGTTGCTCCAGCAGGAACCGGCGCGGCGGAGCCCGGTCGCACCCGCCTCCGACGCGCCGTGCGCGAGTGGTCGGTCCCGTAGCCGACCAGCACGTTGCCCGACCCCGAGCGCTCGGTCTCCTCCGGGGCGGGCGACCCCGACCCGGCCCCGGCCCCCACCGCCACCGTGATCAGCGGTGCTCCGACGGGGAGTTCCGTGCCCTCCTCCCCGAAGCGGGCGGTGACCACACCGCCGTAGGGGCACGGGACCTCCACCATCGCCTTGGCCGTCTCGACCTCGACGACGGGCTGGTCGACGGCGACGACATCGCCCACCGCGACCAGCCAGCGGACGATCTCGGCCTCGGTCAGGCCCTCCCCGAGGTCGGGGAGCTTGAACTCCATTACCTGCGGCATCAGTTCTCCCACTGCAGGCGGGCCACGGTGTCCAGGATCCGGTCGACGCCGGGCAGATGGTGCTTCTCCAGCATCGGCGGCGGATAGGGGATGTCGAAGCCCGTCACCCGCAGCACCGGCGCCTCCAGGTGGTGGAAGCACCGCTCCGTCACCCGAGCGGCGATCTCCGCGCCCGGTCCGCCGAAGCCGTTCGCCTCGTGCACCACCACCGCGCGCCCCGTACGCCGTACGGACGCCACGACGGTCTCCTCGTCGAAGGGCACCAGCGAGCGCAGGTCCACGACCTCCAGGTCCCAGCCCTCCTCGCGCGCCGCCTCCGCCGCCTCCAGGCACACCGGCAGCGAGGGGCCGTACGTGATCAGGGTCGCGCTCGTCCCGGTCCGCCGGACCACCGCCTTCCCGATGCCCGGCACGGCGGCCGGCGCCTCGGGGTTCCAGTCCGCCTTCGACCAGTACAGCCGCTTCGGCTCCAGGAAGACGACCGGGTCGTCGCTGGCGATCGACGCGCGCAGCAGCCCGTAGGCGTCCTCGACCGTCGCCGGGGTCACCACGTGCAGGCCGGGCGTCGCCACGTAGTACGCCTCGGAGGAGTCGCTGTGGTGCTCCACCCCGCCGATCCCGCCGCCGTACGGCACGCGGATGGTGATCGGCAGCGGCATCGCGCCCCGCGTGCGGTTGCGCATCCGAGCCACGTGCGAGATCAGCTGCTCGAACGCCGGGTACGCGAACGCGTCGAACTGCATCTCCACGACGGGCCGCAGCCCGTACATGGCCATGCCCACCGCGGTGCCGAGGATGCCGGCCTCCGCGAGCGGCGTGTCCGTGCAGCGGTCCTCGCCGAACTCCTTCGCCAGGCCGTCCGTGATGCGGAAGACCCCGCCCAGCGTCCCGACGTCCTCGCCCATCACGTGGACCGCCGGGTCCTCGGCCATCGCGTCCCGCATGGCCCGGCCGAGCGCCTGCGCCATCGTCGCGGGCTTCGCCGCCGCCTTCACCGCGGACTGCGCCGCCACCGTCGTCACGACTGCTCCTCCGCTTCGGCCGCTTCCGCCTCAAGCTCGGCCCGCAGCATCCCGGCCTGCTCGCGCAGCCGCTCCGTCTGCTGTGCGTACACGTTCTCGAACAGGTCCATCGGGTTGAGGACCGGCTCCGCGTTCATCCGTTCCCGCAAGGTCGCCGCCATCTCCTCGGCGGCGTCCTTGGCCGCCCGTATGCCCTCCTCGTCCAGCAGCCCGCGCGCGGTCAGCTCGCGCTCCAGCAGGTCCACCGGGTCGTGGGCCTTCCAGGCCTCGACCTCGGCGTCGCCGCGGTAGCGGGTTGCGTCGTCGGCGTTGGTGTGGGCCTCGATGCGGTAGGTGACGGCCTCGATCAGCGTCGGTCCGCCGCCGGCCCGGGCCCGCCGGACCGCCTCGGACAGCACCTCGTGCACGGCGGCGATGTCGTTGCCGTCGACGAGGCGGCCGGGCATCCCGTACCCGACGGCCTTGTGGGCGAGGGTGGGGGCGGCGGTCTGCTTGGCCAGCGGGACCGAGATCGCGAATCCGTTGTTCTGGACGAGGAAGACCACCGGGGCCTGCCAGACGGCCGCGAAGTTCAGCGCCTCGTGGAAGTCGCCCTCGCTCGTCCCGCCGTCGCCCACCAGGGCGAGGGCGACCACGTCGTCGCCGCGCAGCCGGGCCGCGTGGGCCAGGCCCACCGCGTGCGGCAGCTGGGTGGCGAGCGGGGTGCACAGCGGGGCGATGCGGTGCTCGTGCGGGTCGTACCCGGTGTGCCAGTCGCCGCGCAGCAGGGTCAGCGCCTGGACGGGGTCGAGCCCGCGGGCCACGGCCGCGAGGGTGTCGCGGTAGCTCGGGAAGAGCCAGTCCTGCTCCTCCAGGACCAGCGCGGCCGCGATCTCGCAGGCCTCCTGGCCGACGGTGGAGGGGTACACCGCGAGCCGGCCCTGCCGGGTGAGGGCGGTGGCCTGGGCGTTGTAGCGGCGGCCGCGCACCAGCTCGGCGTAGCAGCGGCGCATCAGCTCGGGGTCGAGCCGGTCGGCGGCCGGCGTGCCCAGCACCCGGTAGGGCTCGGGGTCCGGGAGCAGCGGCGCGGCGTCCGTACGGGGCCTCCAGGCGGGCGGCGGGGTGGAGCGGTGGGACGCACCGGCACCGGGCAGCTCTTGGACCGTCATGGCGGCGTGCACCTCCTCGTGGGAAGCGGGCAGGGGGTACCCCGGATGTGAGGCCCCTCACCAACCGATTGTTCGGTTGTCTGCGCAATTTGGCTACAGGCGGCTCCAGGCTGTGGACAAAGTGGCTCCGGGGCCCTGGGATGGATGCAGGACGTCCAGGAGAGTGAGGCAGTGGCCCATGTCGGATGAACAAATGGCCGCGGCGGGAGCTACCGCCGGTAGCGCACCGGCGGGCCCGGGGGGCGCCGGCGCGGTCCCACAGGTGCCGCCCCGTCCCCTGGACCCCATCGACCGTTCCATCATGCGACTGCTCCAGGCGGACGGCCGGGCGTCCATACGCTCGGTGGCGGAGCAGGTCCACGTCTCGCGCGCCAACGCGTACGCCCGGATCAACCGGCTCATGGACGACGGGGTGATCCGCGGCTTCACGGCCCGCATCAACCACGAACGGGCAGGCCAGGGCGCCTCCGCCTACATCACGCTGAAGATCGTCCAGAATTCCTGGCGCACGGTCCGCGAGAAGCTGAGCGAGCTTCCGGGCGCGGCACACATCGCCCTGGTCAGCGGCGATTTCGACGTCCTCCTGCTGGTCCACACCCCGGACAACCGCACCCTGCGGGAGCTGGTCCTCACCCGCCTCCAGTCCATCCCGGAGGTCCTCTCGACCCGCACCCTCCTGGTCTTCGAGGAGACCGACCTGCTGGCCCCGGGCCCCTCGGCGGGCGCCCCGGCGATCGCCGAGGAGTAGCGCGAAGCGCCCCGGGGACGGCCTGGCGGGGCCGTTCCCGGGGCGCTTCGGGGAGCACTCGCGCTGCACGGAGCACTCGCCGGTGGATCACTTCGTCTCGTAGTACCCGAAGATGTCGACGATGAGGTCCGTGGTGTTGAAGCTCTGGTTCCAGAAGTCGACGACCCCGTTGACGCCGCCGGAGCTCGCCTGGACCAGGTTGGGGACCGTCTTGCCCGCCGTCCAGTTCAGGGTGGACGAGGTGGGCCGGGTCAGCTGGACCTCGGTGCCGCTCTCGTACTGGTCCGGCGTGTTCGAGTCCGGGGCGACCGAGAGGAACCCGCTGTCCTTGGTGTTGGTCACCGTGGTGTTCAGGACGTAGCCCGCGATGCCCTGCTCGCCGTGGGAGATGGGCATCCAGATGTAGCCGCGGGCGTACATCGGCCCGTAGCCCCAGGAGCGGGTGTCGAGCATCCGGTGCGGGGTGACCGACATGAAGGAGCCCGCGCTGTCCGGGCTGTAGTAGCCGACGACGTCGACGATGACGTCGGCCCCGGCCCAGGCGCCGTTGAAGATGTTGACCTTCCCGTCGGGGCCGATCGGGACGATCACCGAGTTGGCGACGGTCTGGCCTGCCCGGAAGTTCACGTTCGAGGTGTTCGGGGCCTGCTGGCCGCTCGGGTAGGCCGTCAGGTGGCCGTCCTCGCGCGGGTTGGTGACGGTCACGTTCAGCGCCACGGCGGTGGCGCGCTCGGGGACGTACGAGCCGCCGAGCTGGACGCCGATCGAGCTGCGGCCCGCGACCTGGCGCGGGGGCGCGCCCAGACCGGAGCGGGTGTCCACGGCGCGGACCGGGGTCATCGGCGTGTAGCCGCTGGCCGCGGTGCGGGTGAAGTAGCCCGTGGCGTCGGCGATCAGGTCCACCGACTTCCAGCTGCCGTTGTACAGCTCGACGGTGCCGTCCTTGCCGACCGGGACGACGACCATGTTCGGGACGGTCTGGCCGGCCTCGAAGTTCAGGTTCGAGGTGGTCGGACGCGTGCCGCCGCCGGGGAACGCCGTGACGTGCCCGGGGGTTGCGGTGTTGGTGGCGGTGACGTTGAGGGCCACGGCGGTGACCCCGGCGGGGATCTTGCCGTTTCCGCCGACCTGGAGCTTGACCGAGGTGTACGGGGCGACATATCCCCGCGGGGCTCCGATGCCGTCCCGGGTGTCCAGGAGACGGGTCGGCGCGTACGGGGTGAACTCCGAGCCGACCGTCGACAGCGGGAGCGAGTTGACGACCTCGGCCTGGTTCGCGGCGTCCGTCACGGTGACCTTGACGTTGTACTCGCCGAGCTCGGCGTAGCTGTGCTTGAACGACACCTCCAGGCCGGGGGAGGCGTTGGTGGCGTCGGTCGTCCCGTCGCCCCAGTCGTAGGTGACGCGGAGCGTGGCGCCCGGGGAGCTGAGGACCTGGGACCGCAGCTCTACGCCGTGCGCGGAGATGCTCTGCGCGTCGAGGACGAGACCCAGGTCCGGGTTGCCGGCGGCCGCGTCCACACCCTGGGCGGTGGCAGCCGCCTTGCCGTTGGCCGCCGGCAGCGCCTTGCGGACCGAGTGCTCCTTCGGGCTGTGGAAGGTCTTGGCGTCGGACCCACCGAGCGCGGACAGGTCCGTCGCGGGAGCGGACACCCCCTTGGCCCCCGGTACGGCCGGGCCGGCCGCCTGGGCCGTGCCCGCGACCAGGCCCATGCCGATGCCGGTCGCGGTGACCACGGCGACGGCGGAAAGTACGAGACGGCGATTGCGCACCGGCCCCCCCATTTTCATTTTTGAACGTGCTCAGGAACGAGTGGAGCTCAGCCTACCCGTCGCGCGGGGGTTGTCCGGACACATTTTCGGTCGATCGCCGCGGGCCCGGCCCGGCCGGCTACGCCGCCGTGCGGCGCAGGCCGTCGAAGGCCATGTGGACGACGGTGTCGGCCAGTTGGTCCGGGCTGGTGCCGGGGTGCGGGCGGTACCACTCGACCAGGGAGTTCACCATGCCGAACAGCAGGCGGGTGGCCAGGCGGATGTCCACGTCCGCGCGGAGGTCGCCCTCGGCCGCGGCGGCCTTGAGGAGGTCCGCGACCTGGTGGTCGAACTCGCGGCGGCGCTCCAGGGCCCACCGCTCGGTACGGGTGTTGCCGCGCACGCGCAGCAGCAGCGTCACGTACGGGAGCTCCGCGACCAGCACCTCGACCGTGCGCCGCGTGACGTACTCCACCCGCTCGACAGCCCGCCCGCGTACCGCCCCGGGCTCCTCCAGTACCGCGAAGAGGCCGTCCAGCGCGCGGCTGACGGCCCGCTGGAGGAGCTCCTCCTTGCCTGCGACGTGGTGGTAGATCGAGGACTTGGAGATGCCCGCCGCCTTGGAGAGGTGCTCCATGGACGTGCCGTCGTAGCCGCGCTCGTTGAAGACCTGCACCGCCACGGACAGCAGCGTCTCAGGGGTGTACGTGTCCCGTTTGGCCGTGGTCATTCCGAGTCCTCCCCCTCGTCGGCCTCCTGGCCGTCCTCCGCGTAGCCCAGCTTGAACAGCGCCAGCGAGGGCGCGTAGCGGCCGCCCGGGCAGCGCTCGTCGAGGTGGTGGAGCAGGTCGTACGCCCAGTCGCGGCCGAGCCGGTCGTGCCACTCGGACGGGCCCAGCGGGTAGTTCACGCCGAGCCGCATCGCCGTGTCGATGTCCTCGGGGCTGGCCACGCCCCGGGCGACGGCGTCGGCGGTCAGGTCGATCAGCATGGCGACCGTGCGGGCCACGATCATGCCGGGCACGTCGCCGATGACGGAGACCTGCTTGCCGAGCTTCTGGAACAGGCCGACGGCCTCGGCGAGGGTCCGCTCACTGGTGTCCGCCCCGGCGGACAGCGCGATGCGGGTGGCGCCGCGGTAGTCGAGCGCGAGGTCGAAGTAGACGACGTCGGCGAACTCGATCGAGGTCTTGCCGTCCGCGAGGACGAGCTGCCCCTCGCCGGGCAGCTGGATGTACGGGCCCCCGTGCTCGGCGGTGGTGACCGCGATCCCGGCTTCCTCCAGCAGCTCGACCAGCCCGGCGGCCGGTCCGAGGTCGCCGACGACGGTGACCTTGTCGGGGGCTTCCTCGGGGCCCGCGGTGTGCGGGGCCGGTGCGGCGGCGCCCGGGCCGTACGGGAACCAGCCGTGCCCCGACTTGCGGCCCAGGCGGCCCGACTGGACCAGTCGGCGCTGCGCGAGGGAAGGCGTGAACTTCGGGCTGCGGAAGAAGGACTCCCACACGGAGCGGGTCACGGCCTCGTTGACGTCCTGGCCGATCAGGTCGGTCAATGCGAACGGGCCCATCTTGAAGCCGCCGCACTCGCGGAGCACCGCGTCGATGGTGGCCGGGTCGGCGCCCTGCTCCTCGTACACCGCGAAGGCCTCGGCGTAGAAGGGGCGGGCGATCCGGTTGACGATGAAGCCGGGGGTGTCGGCGCACCGGACCGGTGTCTTGCCCCAGCCCAGCACGGTGCGGTACGCCAGGTCGGAGGCGGCCGGGTCGGTCGCGTGACCGCTGACCACCTCGACGAGGGGGAGCAGCGGGGCCGGGTTGAAGAAGTGCAGGCCGAGGAAGCGGCCGGGGTGCCCCAGGTCCGCGGCGAGCTCGGTCACGGAGAGGGAGGAGGTGTTCGTGGCCAGCACGGCCTCGGGCGAGACGACCTCTTCGAGGGCGGCGAACAGGGCACGCTTGACGCCGGTGTCCTCGACGACCGCCTCGATCACGAGGGCGGCGTCGGCGAGGTCGGCGAGCGCGTGCGCCGATCCGATCCGGCCGATCGCGTCCTCGGCCTCGGCGTGATCGAGGCGGCCCTTCGCGGCCATCCGCTCGACGCGGTCCTGGACGATGCCGACGCCGTCTGCGGCGAGAGCGGCGTTGATGTCGTAGATCAGCACCCGGTGACCTGCGAGGAGGGCCACCTGGGCGATTCCCTGGCCCATGGTGCCGGCGCCGACGACCGCCACAGTGCGGGACCGCTCGATTGCTGTCATGGCTCTGATCCTCCCGCACGGGGTTGTCCACAGGTCTGGCGGGCCCTCTTGTCCCGACCGATCGTTCGGTTACTCTAGCTCCAGTCTGCTCTTCTTCACCCGCCCCTGCCTGATCTCAGGACTGCGAACCAGCCTGATCTTGCCCGGCTCAACGAGGAGTTGGTCCCTGATGGCCGCCGAGCTCACCGTCCCCCAGCTGTCCGCCAAGCACCGGACGACCCTCGACCAGGCGCTGGCCGCCATCCGCAGCCGCGCCTACTGGTCACCGCACCCCGAACACCCCAAGGCGTACGGCGAGACCGCGCCGGCCGACGGGCTCGCCGCCTTCCAGTCGCTGAACGGCACCCGGCTCGACCTCGGCCAGCCCGGCACCGACGGCTGGACCGGCGGCGAGGTGTCCCCGTACGGCCCGGAGCTCGGCGTGGAGTACCCGCACGCCGACCTGGACGTGCTGCTGCCCGCGATGCGGGAGGGGATGGGCGCCTGGCGGGACGCCGGCCCCGAGGTGCGCGCCCTGGTCTGCATCGAAATCCTGTCCCGGATCAGCGCGCGGACGCACGAGTTTGCGCACGCGGTCATGCACACCAGCGGCCAGGCGTTCATGATGGCGTTCCAGGCGGGCGGCCCCCACGCCCAGGACCGCGGCCTGGAGGCGGTGGCGTACGCGTACGAGGAGCAGACCCGCGTCCCCGGCCGCGCCGACTGGTCCAAGCCGCAGGGCAAGAAGGACCCGCTGGAGCTGGGCAAGACCTTCACGGCCGTCCCGCGCGGCATCGCGCTCGTGATCGGCTGCAACACCTTCCCGACCTGGAACGGCTACCCGGGCCTGTTCGCCTCCCTGGCCACCGGCAACGCGGTGCTGGTCAAGCCGCACCCGCGGGCCGTGCTGCCGCTGGCGCTCACCGTCCAGGTCGCCCGCGAGGTCCTCGCCGAGAGCGGCTTCGACCCGAACCTGGTGGCGCTGGCGGCCGAGCGTCCGGGGGAGGGCATCGCCAAGACCCTCGCCGTCCGGCCCGAGGTCAAGCTGATCGACTACACCGGGTCGACGGAGTTCGGCGACTGGCTGGAGGCCAACGCCCGCCAGGCGCAGGTCTACACGGAGAAGGCGGGCGTCAACACGGTCGTCATCGACTCCACCGACAACTACAAGGGGATGCTCTCCAACCTGGCCTTCTCGCTGTCCCTCTACAGCGGCCAGATGTGCACCACCCCGCAGAACCTGCTGATCCCGCGGGACGGCATCGCCACGGACGCCGGCCACAAGACGTACGACGAGGTCGTCGCCGACCTCGCGGCCTCCGTAGGCGGCCTGCTGGGCGACGACGCCCGGGCCAATGCGCTGCTCGGCGCGCTGGTCAACCCGGACGTCAAGGCCCGCCTGGAGGCGGCGGCCGCCCTCGGCGAGGTCGCCCTGCCCTCCCGCGAGGTCGTGAACCCGGAGTTCCCGGACGCGGTGGTGCGCACCCCGGTGATGGTGAAGCTGGACGGCTCCAAGCCGGACACGGAGGCCCCCTACTTCTCGGAGTGCTTCGGCCCGGTCTCCTTCGCGGTGGCGGTCGACTCGACCGCGGACGCGCTGGAGCTGCTGCGCCGCACGGTGCGGGATAAGGGCGCGATGACGGTGGGCGCGTACACGACGTCCGCGGACACCGAGCGGGCGATCGAGGAGGTCTGCCTGGAGGAGTCGGCGCAGCTCTCGCTGAACCTCACCGGCGGGGTCTACGTCAACCAGACCGCGGCCTTCTCGGACTTCCACGGCTCGGGCGGCAACCCGGCGGCGAACGCGGCCCTGTGCGACGGGGCGTTCGTCGCGAACCGCTTCCGCGTGGTGGAGGTCCGCCGCCAGGCCTAGGCGGTGCCGGGGTGCGGCCCGCCCGGGTGCGGGCCGCCCCAGTGGAAGAGGGTCATGGCCACGCTGGTGGCCAGGTTGTAGCTGGACACCTGCGGCCGCATCGGCAGGGACACCAGGTGGTCGGCGCGGGCGCGCAGCTCGGGCGAGATGCCGTGGCGTTCGGAGCCGAAGGCGAGCAGGGCGTCGTCCGGGAGGGTGAGGGCGCGGATGTCCTCGCCCTCCGGGTCCAGCGCGTAGACGGGACCGTGCGGCAGGGTCTCGATCTCCACCCGGTCGACGGTGGTGGCGTAGTGCAGCCCGGCGCCGGCCCGGACCACGTTCGGGTGCCAGGGGTCGAGGTCGCCGCGGGTCACCACTCCGGTGGCGCCGAAGCCGGCGGCGAGTCGTACGACGGCGCCGACGTTGCCGAGGTTGCGGGGGTTGTCCAGCACGACGACGGGCGCACTGCGCGGCATCCGCTCCAGCCTGGCCCGCCCTTCGGCCCGGTCCGGCCTGACCGCCAGCGCCGCGACGCCGGTGGGGTGGATGCGGGTCAGCAGCGTCCGCAGATCGGCCCCGCGCACCAGCCGCACCACGTCGGCCTCCACGTCCGGAGCCAGCTCGGCGGCGAGCGCCCGTACCGCCTCGGGCTCGTCGGCGACGGCGGCCACCACGCGGGCCCCGAACCGCAGGGCGTGCTTCAGCGCGTGGAACCCGTCGAGGAGCACCACGTCCTCCCGCTCGACGGCTTCCCGCCACTCCCGCGCCGTCTGCTCCCGCTCAGTCATACCGCCGACCCTAAGGCCCCGCCGGAGCGGTCACGGGACCGCCGTCGCCCGGAGCCGGGACGGGACCGCCCTCCGCCGGGGCCGTCCGCGCAGCTCCGTCCCTCCGCGCGGCCGGCACGAGCCCGGCGGCCCGGCCGCCCAGCCACACCAGGAACCCCGTCGGCAGGAACACCGCGTCCGCGGCGATCATCGCCATCGAGAAGAACGGCAGCCCCAGCAGCACCGCGATCCCGGCGTGCTCCAGCATCATCAACGCCAGCAGCACGTTCTTGATCCGCCGGTTGAACACCGTGAACGGGAAGGCGACCTGCACCACCACCGTTCCGTACGACAGCAGCATCACCATCAGCCCGCTGCCCGCCACCAGCGAGGACAGCCCCGGCCACGGACTGAAGTAGTCCAGCCCGAGCGGGTAGTACAGCGCGGTCCCGTCCTGCCACCGCGATCCCTGGACCTTGTACCAGCCCGCCGTCGCATAGATCAGGCAGACCTCCGCCATGATCACCATCATCCCGGCGTTGTGCAGCACGTTCGCCAGGACGTCCAGGACCGCCCGGCCCTCTCCCTGCGGCTCGTACCGGTCCACCATCCACCACACCGCGGCCAGTACCCACAGCGCCGCGAAGACCGCGAGCCAGCCGTAGCCGAACCCCGCCGTCACCGCCCCGTACGCGAACCCCGCACCCAGCACGGCCCACAACGCGGGGCCGGCCGCCCCCGCCGTCGCCGAGCCCCTGCGCCGCGCCCTGCGCGCGTCCAGCGACCACACCTGCGCGCACCGGGTCAGCACCAGGTACATCGCCATCAGGTGGATGACGTTGTCCCCGCCGTCGCCCATGAACACGCTGCGGTTCTGCAGGGACAGCACCCCCACCATGAACAGCAGGGACATCGCCCGCGTCCGCCAGCCCAGCAGCAGCAGCGCGCTCGCCAGCACGGCCACCGCGTACACGGCCTCGAACCACACCGCCGAGTCCGACCACATCAGCACCGTGAAGGCCCGGTTCGAGTCGGTCAGGCGGCGCGCCAGCTCCCAGCTCCAGGGCCCGTCCGGCCCGTAGAGCTCGTGCCGGTGGGGGAACTCCCGCAGCAGGAAGAACAGCCACGTCGCTGAGAAGCCGATGCGGACCACCGCGCTCTGGTACGGGCCCAGCGCCCGCCCCGTGACCTGCGCGAGCAACCGCCCGGCGGCGGCCCGCGCCGCCCGGCCGGCCGCGACCGGGTGCCTCACACCGTCCACCACGGCAGCTCCCGGTAGTACGTCTGCGTGTCCGTCGTCTCGTCGCTCCACTTCGGCGCGGCCACCGCCCGCGTCGCCGAGCGCAGCTGGATGCGTACGATCTCGCCGTCCGCCGCCCCGCCTCCGGGGGGCCCGGGGGCGGTCAGCCGCTCCAGCGCGATCCGCCGCAGGTACTGCTCCGAGAGCTCGCCGCGCTCGCCGGACGGCTTCTCCTCCTCGTCGTGGGAGCTGGTGTAGAAGTCCCAGGCCCGGCGCAGCTCGTTCTGCCGCGTATGGCTCGGCAGCAGACGGTGCCGGATGGCCGCGCCGTCCTCGGCGGACAGGTCGCGCCAGCTGCCGGTGACCACCTCGCCGCCGGCCGTCCGCATCTCCGCGCGGACCTCGACGGCGATGTTCTGCTGGAGCGGGTTGGGGGCGAAGAGCTTCCAGTTCTGCTCGAACTCGGGATAGATCCAGTCGTCGATCGCCTCCGCGTGCCGCTTGCTCACGGTGTTGGCGGGGGCGACGTGCAGGAAGACCAGGGCCAGGTGTGCGCAGGCGGCGAAGCCGACGACCGCCAACACGAGCGCCGCGAGTATCCGGTAGGGGGCGGACAGTCCGGCGATCCCGCCGGCCCGCACCGGAGCCGGGGCGGGGGACGGGTCGGGGCACGCTGCGCCCGGGGAATCGCCCGGCGGAGCGACCGGCGGAACGGTCTGTTCCGCGGCCTCGCGCTCGTTCGAAACCATCCCGCCCCGTCCATCCGGCGACCACACGGTTGACCACAGAGGTTGACACCCTACGGGCCCTCGTCTCACCATTGAAGAGGACGAACCGAACGATCGGTCGGTCGGGCGGTCAACGAAAACTCTGGCAGGGGGCCGGGATGGTGGCAGTGACCCCGGAAACGGGGCAGGACACGGGCCTCGGGGCTGACCTCGGGGCACAGCTCGCGGCGGCCTTCGACGCGGCCGTGGCCGCGGACGAGCGCGTGGAGCCGCGCGACTGGATGCCCGAGGAGTACCGGGCCTCGCTCGTACGCCAGATGGCCCAGCACGCCCACTCCGAGATCATCGGCATGCAGCCTGAGGCCAACTGGATCACCCGGGCACCCTCGCTGCGCCGCAAGGCGATCCTGATGGCCAAGGTCCAGGACGAGGCGGGGCACGGGCTGTACCTCTACAGCGCCGCCGAAACCCTCGGCACCAGCCGCGACGAGCTGCTCGACAAGCTCCACTCGGGTCGGCAGAAGTACTCCTCGATCTTCAACTACCCCACCCTTACCTGGGCCGACGTCGGTGCGATCGGCTGGCTCGTGGACGGGGCGGCGATCACCAACCAGGTGCCGATCTGCCGCTGCTCCTACGGACCGTACGCGCGCGCCATGGTCCGGATCTGCAAGGAGGAGTCCTTCCACCAGCGCCAGGGCTTCGAGCTCCTCATGACCCTCTCCAAGGGCACCGAGGCGCAGCACGCCATGGCGCAGGACGCGGTCGACCGCTGGTGGTGGCCCTCCTTGATGATGTTCGGTCCGCCGGATGACGAGTCGGCGCACTCCGCGCAGTCGATGGCGTGGCGGATCAAGCGGCACTCCAATGACGAGCTGCGCCAGCGCTTCGTGGACATCGCCGTGCCGCAGGCCGAGGCGCTGGGCCTGACCCTGCCCGACCCGGACCTCAAGTGGAACGAGGAGCGCGGGCACTACGACTTCGGCCCGATCGACTGGGCCGAGTTCTGGGACGTGCTGAAGGGCAACGGCCCGTGCAACGAACAGCGGATCGGCCAGCGGCGCCGGGCCCACGAGGAAGGCGCCTGGGTCCGCGAGGCGGCCGCGGCGTACGCGCGCAAGCACGCGCCGCAGCCCGAGGGCCGGAGCGTGACCCCGGACGGGAACGCGAAGCAGAACGTGAACGAGGAGGCAGGGGTATGACGCAGAACTGGCCACTGTGGGAGGTGTTCGTGCGCTCGCGCCGCGGTCTCTCGCACACGCACGCGGGCAGCCTGCACGCCCCCGACGCGGAGATGGCCCTGCGCAATGCCCGCGATCTCTACACCAGGCGCGGCGAGGGCATCTCGATCTGGGTGGTGCCCTCCACCGAGATCACCGCCTCCTCGCCCGACGAGCGGGACCCGTTCTTCGAACCGTCCGCCGACAAGCCGTACCGGCACCCCACCTTCTATGACATCCCCGAGGGGGTGAGCCACCTGTGACCAGCACCGATGTCACCCAGGCGGCCGCCCTCGCGCTCGGGGACGACGCGCTGATCCTCTCCCACCGCCTCGGCGAGTGGGCCGGCCACGCCCCCGTCCTGGAGGAGGAGGTCGCCCTCGCCAACATCGCGCTCGACCTGCTCGGCCAGGCCCGCGTGCTGCTGTCCATGGCCGGGGACGAGGACGAGCTCGCCTTCCTGCGCGAGGAGCGGTCCTTCCGCAACCTCCAGCTGGTCGAGCAGCCGAACGGCGACTTCGCCCACACCATCGCCCGGCAGCTGTACTTCTCCCTCTACCAGCACGAGCTCTACGCGGTGCTCGCCGCCGGGGACGGCCCGTTCGCCCCCCTCGCGGCCAAGGCCGTCAAGGAGACCGCCTACCACCGCGACCACGCCGAGCAGTGGACCCTGCGCCTCGGCGACGGGACCGAGGAGAGCCACCGCCGGATCCGGGCAGCCCTGGACGGGCTGTGGAAGTACACCGGCGAGCCGTTCCAGCCGGTGGAGGGGCTCGACGGGGTGGACTGGACCGCCTTGGAGAGCCGCTGGCTCACCGCACTGGGCGACGTACTGGAGCGGGCCGGGCTCGCACTCCCCGAGGGCCCGCGCACCGGGGCCTGGGCGGCCGGAGCGGGCCGCGAGGGCCTGCACACGGAGCCGTTCGGCAGGCTGGTCGCCGAGATGCAGCACCTGCACCGCAGCCACCCGGGGGCGTCATGGTGACGGATCCGGCGCAGACCGCCGCCGCGCACGAGGGCACGACCCGCCTGGAGGCGGAGCTGGCCGAGCTCGCCGGCTCCGTCCCGGACCCGGAGCTGCCCGTCCTCACCCTCGCCGAGCTCGGCGTGCTGCGCGGGGTCCGGGTGCAGGAGGACGGCCACGTCGAGGTCACCCTCACCCCCACCTACACCGGCTGCCCCGCCATCGAGGCCATGTCCGCCGACATCGAGCGGGTCCTGACCGGCCACGGCATGGCGGACGTCCGGGTGCGCACCGTCCTCTCCCCCGCCTGGTCGACCGACGACATCAGCGCCGAAGGCCGCCGCAAGCTCGCCGAGTTCGGCATCGCCCCGCCCCGCCCGCACGCGGCGGGCGGGCCGGTCCCGCTGACCCTCTCGGTCCGCTGCCCCCACTGCGGCTCGACCGACACCGAGCTGCTCAGCCGGTTCTCCTCCACCGCATGCAAGGCGCTGCGCCGCTGCACCGCCTGCCGTGAACCGTTCGACCACTTCAAGGAGCTGTAGATGGCCGAGTCCACGCCGTCGCCCGCGCCGTCGTCCGCTGCGGTGGCCCCGCGCCCCGCACGCCACGGCGCCTTCCACCGGCTGACGGTGGCGGCGGTCGACCGGCTCACCGACGACTCGGTGGCACTGACCCTGGAGGTACCGCAGGAGCTGCGCGCCGAGTACCGGCACGCCCCCGGCCAGCACCTCACCCTGCGCCGCAGCACCCCGGAGGGCGTGGAGATCCGCCGTACCTACTCCATCTGCTCGCCCGCACCGGAGGCGGGCGGTCCGGGCCCCGCCCACCTGCGGGTGGGCGTGCGGCTGGTGGAGGGCGGCGAGTTCTCCACCTTCGCGCACAAGGAGGTCGCGGCCGGGGACGTGCTCGATGTGATGGTCCCGGCCGGCCGGTTCGTCCTGGAGCCGGCCGCCGCCCCGGCGGCGGGGCACTATGCGGCGATCGTCGGCGGCAGCGGGATCACGCCGGTGCTGTCGATCGCGGCCTCGCTGCTGGCGGCGCGGCCCGACGCCCGGTTCTGCCTCGTCCGCAGCGACCGTACGGCGGCCTCGACGATGTTCCTGGAGGAGGTCGCCGACCTCAAGGACCGCTACCCGGACCGGTTCCAGCTGGTGACGGTCCTGTCCCGGGAGGAGCAGGAGGCCGGCCTGCCGTCCGGGCGCCTGGACGAGGAGCGGCTGAAGTCGCTGCTGCCCGCCCTGCTGCCGGTCGCGGAGGTGACGGGCTGGTTCCTCTGCGGTCCGTACGGGCTGGTGCTCGGCGCGGAGCAGGCGCTGGGCGCGCTCGGGGTCGCACGGACCAGGATCCACGAAGAGGTCTTCCACGTCGAGGACGCCACGGTCTCCGCTCCCGCGGCGGCGTCCGCGGCCTCGGTGGCTTCCAGCGGGCAGGTCACCGCCCGTCTCGACGGCCGCTCCGGCACCTGGCCGGTCCGGGACGGGGAATCCCTGCTGGACGCGGTCCTGCGCAACCGCGCCGACGCTCCGTACGCCTGCAAGGGCGGGGTGTGCGGCACCTGCCGGGCCTTCGTGGTGCGGGGCGAGGTCCGGATGGACCGGAACTTCGCGCTGGAGTCGGAGGAGACGGAGGCCGGGTTCGTGCTGGCCTGCCAGTCGCACCCGGTGACGGACGAGGTGGAGATCGACTTCGACCGCTGACCGCTGCCGGTCCCGCCCCTGGGCAATTCCGGGAACCTGTTCTATATTGACGCTCCGTCAGATCAGAACAGGTTCCGGTGCGCGCGGGAGGACAGGCAGTGGACTTCACCTTCACCGAGGAGCAGCAGGCCGCCGTCGAGGCGGCCAAGGCCGTCTTCACGGATGTCGCTCCGGACAGCGTGCCCAGCCCCGCGCTCACCCCCGGGGCGGTCGCCGACGATATCGACCGGCCCCTGTGGGCGAAGCTCGCCGCATCGGATCTGCTGGGCCTGGTGCTGGCCGAGGAGCACGGCGGAGCCGGACTCGACACCATCGCCCTGTGCCTGGTGCTGCGCGAGGCGGCGAAGGTGCTGGCCCGGGTGCCGCTCCTGGAGCACTGCGCCACCGCCATGGCCGTCCAGGCCCACGGCAGCCCCGCACTGGCCGCCGCCCTGCTGCCCGGCGCCGGGCGCGGAAGCCTGGTGCTCACCGCCGCCGCCCACGGCCGCAGCGGGCACGACCCGGCCGAACTCGCCGTCACCACCCGCCGCGAGGGCAGCAGCGGGTGGGTCCTCGACGGGGTACAGACCGCGGTCCCCTGGGCGCAGAGCGCCGACTGGATCGCCGTACCGGCCCACACCGGCGAGGGGGAGGCCGTCCTCGCGCTCGTCCCCCGTACCGCCGAAGGCCTCACCCTGGCCGACCAGTTCTCCACCAGTGGGGAGCGCCTCGCCGAACTGGCCCTGGACGGGGTGCGGGTGCCCGGGACCCACCTCATCGAGGCCCCGGAAGCCTGGGAGCGCCTCCGCCGGCTGCTCACCACGGGCACCTGTGCGCTGGCGCTGGGCCTCGGCGAGCGCGTCCTCGCCATGACCGGCGAATACACCGGCAAACGCGAGCAGTTCGGCTTCCCGGTGGCCACCTTCCAGGCCGTCGCCGTCCAGGCTGCCGACCGCTACATCGACCTGCGCGCCATGGAGGTCACCCTCTGGCAGGCCGCCTGGCGGCTCGACGCGGCGACCGGCGCAGCGGGCGGCCCGCTGCCCAGCGCCGGCGATGTGGCGGTCGCCAAGATATGGGCCGCGGAGGGGGTGCGCCGGGTCGTACAGACGGCACAGCACCTGCACGGCGGCTTCGGCGCCGACACCGACTACCCCCTGCACCGCTACCACGCCTGGGCCAAACAGCTGGAGCTCCAGCTCGGCCCGGCCGCAGCGCACGAGGAGGCCCTGGGCGACCTCCTGGCCGCCCACCCCCTCGCCTGAGGTTCCGGCAGCCCCGCTAGAGCACGAAGGCCGGGTTGCCGCTGGTGGAGACCATCGGGCGCCCGGCACCGTCCCAGGCCTGCATCCCGCCGTCGACGTTGACCGCGTCGATGCCCTGGCGCACCAGGTACTGGGTCACCTGCGCGGAGCGCCCGCCGACCCGGCACACCACGTGCACCCGGCGGCCGTCCTCGACGACCTCCGCCAGCTCACCGAAGCGGGCGACGAAGTCGCTCATCGGGATGTGCAGAGCGCCTTCCACATGCCCGGCAGCCCATTCGTCGTCCTCGCGGACGTCCAGCACAAAGCCTTCGGCGGGCACCGCGGCGGCGTCCACCGAGGGAAGCGGCCCGAAGTTCATACGTCGCCTTCTCTCATCACGGATCTCCCACCCAACCTAGCGGACACCCACCCGGCACATGGCCCCGCAGCACCCGCATCGGGAGATCACTGGGCGGCAAGGGCCTCAAGCTCTGCCTCGCGCTCGGCGACCTGCCCGAGCAACTGCTCGGCGATCTCCTCCAGCAGCCGGTCGGGATCCTCCGGTGCCATCCTCAGCATCGAGCCGATCGCGCTGTCCTCCAGCTCCCGGGCGACCGCCGCCAAGAGCTCCTTGCGCTGCGCCAGCCACTCCAGCCGGGCGTAGAGCTCCTCGCTCTCGTTCAGCCGCCGTACGGCCTCCGGTACCGGACCCGCCGCCCATTCCTCGGCCAGCGCCCGCAGCACCTGCTCGTCACCGCGTCCGTACGCCGCGTTGACCCGCGCGATGAACGCGTCGCGCCGCTCCCGCTCGGCCTCGTCCTGCGCAAGGTCGGGATGCGCCTGGCGGACCAGCTCACGGTAGAGCCGGCGTACCTCTTCCGAAGGCCGCACCCGCTCCGGCGGCCGCACCGGCCGTTCAGTGAGCATCGCGGAGGCGTCGTCGGACATGCCGTCGGAGTCCAGCCAGTCGTGGAACAGCTCGTCCACGCCCGGCATCGGCATCACCAGCGACCGCGCCTCCCGCGCCCGCCGCAGGTCCTCGGCATCCCCGCTGCGCGCCGCCTTCGCCTCGGCGATCAGCGCGTCCAGTTCATCGAGCCGCGAGTACATCGGGCCCAGCTTCTGGTGGTGCAGGCGGGAGAAGTTCTCCACCTCCACCCGGAAGGTCTCCACCGCGATCTCGAACTCGATCAGCGCCTGCTCGGCGGCCCGTACGGCCCGCTCCAGGCGGGCCTCGGGACGTTCGTCGTCGCCGGGGACGGTCTCTTCGGTCTGCTGCTCGCTCACCCGGCCAGCCTAAGCCCGGTCCGCCCGGGGCCGATGTTCCACGTGAACCCGGTTTCCCGCGCCCTCACCCGCTCTCGCACGGTTTCACGTGAAACATCTCTCCCCGGCCGCGGAGGGACTCAGACCCCGGCCTCCGCGGCGATGCGCCCGCTGCGCACCGCGGCGACCAGCACCGCGTGATCGGCCTCGCTCCGGTCCGCGTAGGCCACCGCGAACGTGGCCATGGCCTCGTCCAGCTCGTCGTTCTTGCCGCAGTACCCGGCGAGCAGCCGCGGATCGGCGCTGTGGGCGTGCGCGCGGGCCAGCAGGGCACCGGTCATGCGCCCGTAGTCGTCGATCTGGTCGGCAGCCAGCGCCGCCGGGTCCACACTGCCCTTGCGGTTGCGGAACTGCCGCACCTGGTAGGGCCGCCCCTCCACCGTGGTCCAGCCCAGCAGGATGTCGGAGACCACCTGCATCCGCTTCTGGCCGGCCACCACCCGGCGGCCCTCGTGCTCCTCGGCGGCGGAGACGAAGCCCAGCGCCGGCAGGTACGGCAGCAGGACCGAAGGCCGGGCCTCCTTCACCTGGAGCACCAGCGGCTCGCCCCGGTGGTCGAGCAGCAGCACCACGTACGAGCGGGTCCCGACACTGCCGGTGCCCACCACCCGGAAGGCCACGTCGTGGATCGCGTACCGGGCGAGCAGCGGCAGCCGGTCGCCCTGGAGCGTGTGCAGGTACGGGCCCAGCGAGGCCGCGACGGCCGCCGCCTCGCGGTCGCCGACCCTGCGCAGCACCGGCAGGGCGTCGACGAAGCGCCGGCCCCCGTCGGGACCGATCTCGGTCGACTTGGCGGCGAACCGGGCCGAGGTGTTGTTGCGGGCCTTCTCCGAGACCCGCTCCAGGGTGCCCAGCAGATCCCGCGCATCGGTGTGCGAGACGAGCTCCTCGTCCGCGATGGCGTTCCAGGCGTCCAGGGCCGGCAGCTTGGCCAGCAGCCGCATGGTCCGGCGGTACGCACCCACGGCGTCCAGCGCCGCGGCCCGGCAGGTGTCCTCGTCCGCGCCGGCCACCCGCCCTGCCAGGACCAAGGAGGTCGCCAGCCGCTTCAGGTCCCACTCCCAGGGGCCGAACACGGTCTCGTCGAAGTCGTTGAGGTCGATGACGAGCCGGCCGCGCGCATCCCCGTACAGCCCGAAGTTCGCCGCGTGCGCGTCACCGCAGATCTGCGCGCCGACGCCGGTCACCGGCCCGCCGGACAGGTCGTGTGCCATCAGCCCTGCCGAGCCGCGCAGGAACGCGAAGGGGTTCGCCGCCATCCGGCCCACCCGTATCGGCGCCAGCTCGGGGACCCGCCCGACGTTTGACTCCTCCACCGCGCGCACCGCGTCCGGCCGCCCGGCCGGAGCCTCGAAGTGTGCGTGGGCCGAGCGCGGTACCCGGGTGCGCAGCGCCTTGCCCGCCTCCTTGGGCGACCCGGCGACCACCCGGGGCGCGAAACCCTCGACGACGGGTATCCGCCTGCCACCCGCCGGTACCGGTGCCGGCGCCACCGCTCTCGCCGCCGCTGCCGCCACCGCGAGCTCGTCCATCACAGCCGCCATGCCCTGCCGACCCCCACCCTCGTGTTCCCGGCCAACACCGCCTGCATGATGGCCAACATCATCAATGCGGCCCGACGGTACCTAGAGCCCGGCGTCCCTGGCCAGCAGGGCGGCCTGTACCCGGTTCTCGCAGCCCAGCTTCGCCAGGATCCGGCTCACGTAGGTCTTCACCGTCGCCTCGCTCATGTGGAGGCGCCGGCCGGCGTCCGCGTTCGACAGCCCTTCCCCGAGCAGGGCCAGCACCCCGCGCTCGCGCTCGCTCAGCCCGGCGACCCGTGCCCTCGCCTCCGCGGGGGAGATCCCGTGCCGGGCCTCGCCGCGCACCGGGCCGTGCCCCGCGGCGAGCTGGTCCACCACGTGCCGGGTCGCCCCGGGCGAGAGGTACGCGTCGCCGTTCGCGGTGGCCCGGACCGCGCCGATCAGCTCGCCGGGTGCCGAATCCTTGAGCAGGAAGCCCGCACCGCCCTGCCGGAGCGCGCGCAGCACGTTCTCCTTCTCCCCGAACGTGGTGAGGATCAGCGTCCGTACCTCGGGAGCCGCCCGCCGCAACTCGTCGAGCGCGCTCAGCCCGTCCATCACCGGCATCTGGATGTCCAGCAGCACGACGTCCGGCGCGTGTCCGCGGGCCAGCTCGACGGCCTCGCGGCCGTTCGCCGCCTCCGCCACGACCTCGATGTCCGACGCGGAGGTCAGGATCATCCTGATCCCGGCCCGGATCAGCGGCTCGTCGTCCGCGATCACCACTCGGATCGCCTTGGCTGTCATCCGCGCTCCTACTGCTTGACCTCGTACGCCTGCTTGTCGACGAGCTTGCCGCCCTGGAAGCAGAACCGGAAAACGGTATCGGTGGACAGACCCGAGTCCTCGCTCGACAGCAGCGCCAGGCACTGCGCCCCCTGCGGCCGGTCCGGGCCCCGGCGTTCCATGCCGTTGGTCAGGAAGCCCTCGCCCTCGGGCAGCCGGGCGCGAACCGCCTCCTCCGACTCGCCCACCTGCACCCGGTCGTACTCGGCCCTGCTGATCATCGACTCGTTCACCGAGCCCACGAGCAGCACCAGGACCGCCCCGACCACGATCACCAGCAGCACCACCGCCGCCACCGCTATCCCGCAGCCGAGCGCCATCCCCCCGGTCCGGCTGCGCCGGCGTACGGCCAGCTCCCGGTCCACCGCCGCCCAGTCCATCGGCGGCCCGCCCGCATGCCCGGGCACCTGCGCCTGCGCCTGCTGCCCGAAGTCGTCGGCGACCACCTCCGCCCCGGCCGGCTCCGCCCCGTAGGGCAGCACCCCGGCCACCCGGAAGCCGCCGTCCTCGGTCGCGCCCGCGTGCACCATCCCGCCGACGAGCCGCGCCCGCTCCCGCAGCCCCGTCAGCCCCTGCCCGCCCGAGACCACCTCGCAGGGCCCCGTCCCCGGCCCCGGCCCGTTGGCGATCTCCACCACCAGCGAGTCGTCCTCGTACCGCAGCTCCACCGAGATCGACGACCCCGAAGCGTGCTTGTACGCGTTCGTCAGCGCCTCCTGCACGATCCGGTACGCCGCGTGGTCGCACGCGGCGACCAGCGGCCTCGGCTGCCCCGACGTGGTCATCCGTACGTCGGTCCCCGCGCTGCGCGCCGCATCGACGATCCCCGCGATCCCCGCCACACCCCGCGCCGCGGGTTGCGCCTCCTCCACGGGAGCCGGAGCCTCCACCCCGTCACGCAGGATCCCGACCACCTCGCGCAGCTCGTGCATGGCCGCGACCGAGGCCTGCCGCAGCACCCCCACCGCCTCCCGCTGCCGGTCGGTGAGCGCCGGATCCACCTCCAGGGCACCGGTGTGCACGGAGATCAGCGCGAGCTGGTGGCCGAGGCTGTCGTGCATGTCCTGGGCGATGCGCTGGCGCTCCCGCAGCCGGGCCTGCCCGGCGACCATCGCCCGCTCCCGCATCAGTTGGGCGTTGCGTTCCTGGAGCGCCCGCAGCAGGGTCCGGCGCTGCGACCAGTACCGGCTGGCCAGACCCGGCATCACCGCCGTCGCCAGGAACATCAGCGTCGAGAAGACGATCACCAGCACGGGCCGCATCTGCGCCCACTGCTGCACCACGCTGAGACCGACCTCTGCGAGGAAGGCCGCGGTGAAGGCCCCCAGCGCCCGGCCCACCCCGATGATCCGGCGCCCGGCCGACCAGCCCAACAGGCTCGTGACCAGCAGCGTCCCGGGCAGGAACGGGAACACTGCCGCGCCCACCACCAAGGTCACCACGGGCAGTCGGCGCCGCAGCAGCGTCAGCGCCGCCACGACCCCGGCGCTGGCCAGCATCCGCCGCACACCGCCGTGGTCGAGCTCCTCCACCCCCAGGCCGAGCAGCGCCAGCAGCCCGGCGATCGCCAGGTCCCCCGCCAGCATCCGCCGGGTCCAGGGCTCGGGCCCCCTCAGCCAGTCCCAGCCGGCCCGCGCTCTCGCCTTCGCATCCACGCGCCCGACCCTAGACACCAACCGTCCGACCCGGACACCTCTCTTTCGTCGCGGGCCTGCCGACGAAAGTCGTCCGGATGAGACCCACCTCACACCGGCGAACACGCCAACTCCGGGTCCGGCGCCCATGATCGGCGCCCCGGGCCGTCCGGCCGGGGTCAACCACCGCAGCCACAGCGGGGGATGACAGGGGACCGGCATCACGGAAGGAAAGAAAAAATCGCGGCCGGCCCCTGCGGGAACAGCACGGGAACGCCACGGCAAGGCGCGGGAACGCCAAAGCGAAACGGCCGCCACCGCTTTCGCGATGACGACCGTTTCGCCGATGTGGGCGAGGGGGGATTTGAACCCCCACGTCCCGAAGGACACTGGCACCTGAAGCCAGCGCGTCTGCCGTTCCGCCACTCGCCCGAGCAGCGTCCCAGTGGTTCTTCCCTTTCGGGCCGTTCCCCTGGCGACGTCGAAACATTAGCACGTCGCAGGGGGTGGAATCACATCGCTTTCCCCGCACTCCCCGGCCCCTCCCCGACAGGCCCCTCCCGCACCGCACTCCCGGTGCGGGACACTGTCCCCCGGGCGCCCCTACGATCCCTTGTGAGGACCAACACTCCTGCACACAGGACCTGTGGGGAACCAGCCGAATCCGCCACGCGTGGATACGATCAGTAAGCAGTACAGGGCGACAACGACGGAGGAGGTGCCCCATGGGAGTCCTGAAGCGTTTCGAGCAGCGACTCGAAGGTCTGGTGAACGGCACCTTCGCCAAGGTGTTCAAGTCCGAGGTCCAGCCCGTCGAGATCGCCGGCGCCCTCCAGCGCGAGTGCGACAACAACGCCACGATCTGGAACCGCGAGCGGACGGTCGTTCCCAACGACTTCATCGTCGAGCTCAGCACCGGTGACTACGAACGCCTCAGCCCGTACTCCGGCCAGCTCGGCGACGAGCTCGCGGGCCTCGTCCGCGACTACGCCAAGCAGCAGCGCTACAGCTTCATGGGCCCGATCAAGGTGCACCTGGAGAAGGCCGAGGACCTCGACACCGGTCTCTACCGGGTCCGCAGCCGCACCCTCGCCTCCAGCACCTCCCAGCCGCAGCCCCAGGCTCCCCCGGCCCCGCAGGGCCAGCAGGGCGGCTACGGATACCCGCCGGTCGCCGCTCCGCCCATGCCCGCCGGGCCGCCCCCGGGTCCGCCCGTGCGCCGGCCTGCCGGCAGCGGGCCGGCCCCGGCCGGCGGCGGCTCCCGGCGCCACTGGATCGAGATCAACGGCACCCGCCACCAGATTTCCCGCCCCACGCTCGTCCTCGGTCGAAGCACCGAGGCCGACGTGCGGATCGACGACCCCGGCGTATCCCGCCGGCACTGTGAGATCCGGACCGGAACGCCCTCGACGATCCAGGATCTCGGGTCCACCAACGGCATCGTGGTGGACGGGCAGCACACCACCCGCGCTACGCTCCGCGACGGCTCGCGGATCGTCGTGGGCAGCACCACCATCATTTACCGGCAAGCCGAAGGGTGAAGCGGGGGCAATGTCAGAGCTGACCCTGACGGTCATGCGGTTGGGTTTCCTGGCCGTTCTGTGGCTGTTCGTCATCGTGGCCGTCCAGGTCATCCGCAGCGACCTGTTCGGGACGCGCGTCACGCAGCGCGGCTCCCGCCGCGGCGGTGCCACCGGCACCCCGCAGCAGGGCGGCCGCCAGCAGGCCGCGCCCCCGCAGCAGCGACAGCGCCGCGGAGCGCCCACCAAGCTCGTGGTCTCCGAGGGCACCCTCACCGGCACGACGGTGGCCCTCGCCGGGCAGACGATCACGCTGGGACGCGCCCACGACTCCACGATCGTGCTGGACGACGACTACGCCTCCAGCCGCCATGCCAGGATCTACCCCGACCGTGACGGCCAGTGGATCGTCGAGGATCTCGGGTCCACCAACGGCACGTATCTCGACCGGACCCGGCTGACCACCCCGACGCCCATTCCGCCGGGCGCCCCGATCCGCATCGGCAAGACCGTCATCGAGCTGCGGAAGTAGTACGAGAATGAGCGAGCGGAGCGAGCGAGCCGCGGCAGTCCGTCCCCACCGGGAAACGGACCCGAGCGCGCTCCCGACCGGAGGGTGGGCAGTGTGGCTCGAGACCGGTTGTACCCGGAGTCAGCGGCGACAGGGCAGGTGCGCATGAGTCTGTCCCTGCGGTTCGCCGCCGGATCCCACAAGGGCATGATCCGGGAGGGCAACGAGGACTCCGGCTATGCCGGCCCCCGTCTCCTCGCGGTCGCCGACGGCATGGGCGGCCAGGCCGCAGGCGAGGTCGCCAGCTCCGAGGTGATCTCCTCGCTCGTGCAGCTCGACGACGACGTCCCGGGCTCCGACATCCTGACCTCCCTCGCCACCGCCGTGCAGCGCGCCAACGACCAGCTGCGCGTGATGGTCGAGGAGGACGCCCAGCTCGAAGGCATGGGCACCACCCTGACCGCCCTCCTGTGGACGGGCCAGCGCCTCGGCCTCGTGCACGTCGGCGACTCCCGCGCCTACCTGCTCCGCGACGGCGTCCTCACCCAGATCACCCAGGACCACACCTGGGTGCAGCGGCTCGTCGACGAGGGCCGCATCACCGAAGAGGAAGCCACCACCCACCCGCAGCGCTCCCTGCTGATGCGCGCGCTGGGCAGCGGCGACACCGTCGAGCCCGACCTCTCGATCCGCGAGGTCCGCGCCGGCGACCGTTACCTGATCTGCTCCGACGGGCTCTCCGGCGTGGTCTCCCACCAGACCCTGGAGGAGACCCTCGCCGACTACCACGGCCCGCACGAGACCGTGCAGGCCCTGATCCAGCTCGCCCTGCGCGGCGGCGGACCCGACAACATCACCTGCATCGTCGCCGACGTCCTCGACACCGACAGCGGGGACACCCTCGCCGCCCAGCTGAGCGACACCCCGGTCGTCGTCGGCGCGGTCGCCGAGAACCAGCACCAGCTCTTCGACGGCGGCAACGCCATGCAGACCCCGGCCGGCCGCGCCGCGGGTCTGGGCCGCCAGGTTCCCCCGCCCGCCGGTGCCTTCGGGCCCCCGGGCAGCGGCGAGGCCCCCGGCTACGGATACCCCGACCAGAGCCAGGGGGGCGGCGCGTACGGCAACTTCGGCGAACCCGACCCGTACGACGACGAGGCCCGCTTCGACGACACGTACGACAACCCCCGCAGGCGCCGCAGCAAAGGGCGCAAGTGGACCACCCGCACGCTGATCCTGCTGCTGGTGGCAGGGGTCGTCGGCGGCGGCCTCTACGCCGCCCACCGGTGGACCCAGACGCAGTACTACATCGGCGTCAAGGACAACCACGTCGCACTGTTCCGCGGCATCAGCCAGAAGCTCGGCCCGCTGGAGCTCTCCCAGGTGGAGACCGACCGCCCCGAGATCGAACTGAAGTACCTGCCGCCCTTCAAGCGCAAGCAGGTCGAGGCCACCATCAGCGAAACCAGCCTCGCCAACGCCCGCCAGAAGATCGACGAACTCGGCGTCCAGGTCTCGGCCTGCAAGAAGGACGAGGAGCGCCGGAACGCCGAGGCGCAGAACAGCCAGACACCCGGCCCCAGCCTGACTGCCGCAGAGCAGCAGCTGGTAGGCCAGTGCGAAAAGCAGTAGTCACACGCGGGCACAGGGGGCCTGCCACACCATGAGCGTTGTCACCAACACGACCACCATCGGCGCCATCGAGCTGCCGAGCCGGCGGAACACCGAGCTCCTGCTGCTCTGTTTCGCCGTGGTCATCCCGATCTTCGCCTACGCCAACGTGGGCCTGTCGATCCACGGCGAGCTGCCGCCCGGCATGGTCGCCTACGGCGGCGGCCTCGCCGTCCTCGCCGGCATCGCCCACCTCGTCGTACGGCGCTACGCCAAGTACGCCGACCCGCTGCTGCTGCCGATCGCCACCCTCCTGAACGGGCTCGGCTGCGTCCTGATCTGGCGGCTCGACCAGTCGCAGCGGCTCCAGAACCTGGCGAAGCGGCAGTTCGGCACGTTCTCCGAGTCCGCGCCCCGCCAGATGATGTACACGGCGCTGGCCATCGCCCTGTTCGCCGCCGTGCTGCTGCTGCTCAAGGACCACCGCACGCTCCAGCGGTTCACGTACATCTCCATGGCCGCCGCCCTGGTCCTGCTGATCCTCCCGGTGATCCCGGGCCTGGGTGCGGACGTCTTCGGCGCCAAGATCTGGATCAGCGTCGCCGGCTTCTCCATCCAGCCCGGCGAGTTCGCGAAGATCGTGATCGCGATCTTCTTCGCCGGCTACCTGATGGTGAAGCGCGACGCCCTGGCCCTGGCCAGCCGCCGCTTCATGGGCCTCTACCTGCCGCGCGGCCGCGACCTCGGCCCGATCCTGATGATCTGGGCGATGAGCCTGCTCGTCCTGGTCTTCGAGAACGACCTCGGCACCTCGCTGCTCTTCTTCGGCATGTTCGTGATCATGCTGTACGTGGCCACCGAGCGCACCAGCTGGATCGTCATCGGCCTGCTCATGAGCGTCGGCGGCGCGGCCGTCGTCGGCGCCACCGCCAGCCACGTCAAGGCCCGTGTCACCGCCTGGCTCGACCCCTTCGCCTGCTACTCCAAGTCGGGCGCCTGCGAGCAGGTCGGCCAGTCGATCATGAGCTTCGGTTCCGGCGGTGTCCTCGGCACCGGTTGGGGCCAGGGCAACTCCGACCTCATCGGCTTCGCCGCCAACTCCGACTTCATCTTCTCCACCGTCGGCGAAGAGCTCGGCCTCGCCGGGGTCATGGCCTTCCTGCTGCTCTACGGCCTGATCATCGAGCGCGGCGTGCGCACCGCCCTCGCCGCCCGCGACCCCTTCGGCAAACTGTTCGCGATCGGCCTCTCCGGCGCCTTCGCCCTCCAGATCTTCGTCGTCGCCGGCGGAGTCATGGGCCTCATCCCGCTCACCGGCATGACCATGCCCTTCCTCGCGTCCGGCGGCTCCTCCGTCCTCGCCAACTGGGCCCTCATCGGGATCCTCATCCGGATCAGCGACACCGCACGCCGCCCCGCACCGGCCCCGGCACCGTCCCCCGACTCCGAGATGACCCAGGTGGTCCGCCCGTCATGAACAAGCCCCTGCGCCGCATCTCTGTCTTCTGCGGGCTGCTCATCCTCGCGCTGCTGATCCGGACCAACTGGCTCCAGTACGTCCAGGCCCAGGAGCTCAGCACCCGCAAGGAGAACCGCCGGGTCCAGATCGCCCAGTACGCGACCCAGCGCGGCAACATCATCGTCGCCGGCGGGCAGGCCATCACGGGTTCCGCCGTCACCAACGGCAGCGACTACAAGTACAAGCGGACCTACGTCGACGGCCCCCTGTGGGCACCGGTGACGGGCTACGCCTCCCAGGCGTTCGGCTCCACCCAGCTCGAATCGCTCGAAGACCAGATCCTCACCGGCAACGACGACCGGCTCTTCTTCGACCGCACCATCGGCATGTTCACCGGCGAGAAGAAGGCCGGCGGCAACGTCGTCACCACGCTGATGCCCGAGGTACAGAAGGCCGCGTACGAGAACCTCGGCACCCGGAAGGGCGCCGTCGCGGCGATCGACCCGCGCACCGGCGCCATCCTCGCCCTGGTCAGCACCCCCTCGTACGACCCCTCCACCTTCGCCGGCAACTCCAAGACGGACGAGAAGGCCTGGGTCGCCCTGAAGGACAGCGAGGACAAGCAGCTCGTCAACCGCGCCCTGCGCGAGACCTACCCGCCCGGCTCCACCTTCAAGGTGGTCACCTCCGCGGCGGCCCTGGAGAACGGCGTCGTCACCGACATCAACGCGCCGACGGACACCCCCGAGCCGTACATCCTCCCGGGCACCAAGACGCCGATGGTCAACCACGCCAGCGGGTGCGAGAAGGCCAGCCTCAACGAGGCGCTGCGGGTCTCCTGCAACTCCGTCTTCGCGAACCTGGGCGACAAGGTGGGGCGGGACAACATGGTGAAGACCGCCGAGAAGTTCGGCTTCAACAACGACAAGATCGACACCCCGGTCCGCGCGTTCGCCAGCGTCTACGACAAGACGATGGGCAAGGACGGCAACGCCCAGAGCGCCATCGGCCAGTTCAACACCGCGGCCACCCCGCTCCAGATGGCCATGGTCACCGCCGCCATCGCCAACGACGGCAAGCTGATGAAGCCGTACATGGTCGACCAGCTGACGGCGCCCAACCTCGACGTGATCGAGAAACACGAGCCGCAGGAGATGAGCCGGCCGCTCTCCGCCGCCAACGCGCAGAAGATCCAGCAGATGATGGTCAACGTCGTCGAGAAGGGCACCGGCGCCAACGCCAAGATCAAGAACGTCACCGTCGGCGGCAAGACCGGCACCGCCCAGCACGGCGAGAAGAACGCCAAGCGTCCGTACGCCTGGTTCATCTCGTACGCCGAGAACCCCGACGGCACGTCCCCCGTCGCCGTCGCCGTCGTCATCGAGGACAGCAGCGCCGACCGCGAGGACATCAGCGGCGGCGGGCTCGCCGCCCCGGTCGCCAAGGCCGTGATGGAAGCCGTACTGAAGAACAAGGGCTGACGCGCACGTGACCCAGACCACTGTTCCCGCCCGGATCCGAGCGTACGGTACCGGTCCGGTATCAGGCTGTGGTCACGAACCGATCACCGACGATCGGCCGGTAGCCTTTGCGCGAACAGCACACCGCCGGACCACACACGGGTGCGGTCGGGACTGACGGAGAGGGCTGCAACGTTATGGAAGAGCCGCGTCGCCTCGGCGGCCGGTACGAGCTGAGCCACGTGCTCGGCCGCGGTGGCATGGCCGAGGTCTACCTCGCCCACGACACCCGGCTCGGCCGTACCGTCGCCGTCAAGACCCTGCGCGCCGACCTCGCCCGCGACCCGTCCTTCCAGGCCCGGTTCCGGCGCGAGGCCCAGTCGGCCGCCTCGCTCAACCACCCGGCGATCGTCGCGGTCTACGACACCGGCGAGGACTACGTCGACAACATCTCCATCCCGTACATCGTGATGGAGTACGTCGACGGCTCGACCCTGCGCGAGCTGCTGCACTCGGGCCGCAAGCTGCTGCCCGAGCGCACCCTGGAAATGACCATCGGCATCCTCCAGGCCCTTGAGTACTCGCACCGCGCCGGCATCGTGCACCGTGACATCAAGCCCGCCAACGTCATGCTCACGCGCACGGGCCAGGTCAAGGTCATGGACTTCGGCATCGCCCGCGCCATGGGCGACTCCGGCATGACCATGACGCAGACCGCGGCCGTCATCGGCACCGCCCAGTACCTCTCCCCGGAGCAGGCCAAGGGCGAGCAGGTCGACGCGCGCTCCGACCTCTACTCCGCGGGCTGCCTGCTGTACGAGCTCCTCTGCGTCCGGCCGCCGTTCATCGGCGACTCCCCGGTCGCCGTGGCGTACCAGCACGTGCGGGAAGAGCCCCAGCCGCCGTCGAACTTCGACCCCGAGATCACGCCCGAGATGGACGCGATCGTGCTGAAGGCCCTGGTCAAGGACCCGGACTACCGCTACCAGTCGGCCGACGAGATGCGCGCCGACATCGAGGCCTGCCTTGAGGGCCAGCCCGTCGCCGCGACCGCCGCCATGGGCGCCGCCGGCTACGGCTACCCCGACCAGGGCCACGGCTACGGCCACCCCGGCTACGACCAGCCCACCACCGCCCTGCGCGCCGCCGATTCCGGCGGCCAGACCTCCATGCTCCCGCCGATGCCCCCGGGCGACGGCGGATACGGGTACGGGGACCAGGGCCACGGCGGCTACGACCAGGGCCACGGCCGCCGCCAGAAGAAGAGCCGGGCCTCCACCATCCTGCTCGTCACGGCCGGCATCCTCGTGCTGGTGGGCGCGATCCTCATCGGCCGCTCCCTCTTCAGCGGCAGCGCCGACAACCGGCCCAACGTGCCGAGGCTCATCGGCCAGACCTTCGAGCAGGCGCAGAAGAGCGCCGACAACGTCGAGCTCAAGGTCACGAAGGGGCCGGACGAGCCCTGCGAGGACCAGCCCAAGGGCAACGTCTGCAAGCAGGACCCGGCGCCGGACACCAAGCTCGACAAGGGCTCCACGATCACGCTCACGATCTCCTCGGGCGCCCCCAGCGTGCCCATGATCAACGTGCTCAACCTGCAGTTCGACGAGGCGGAGAAGGCCCTCAAGGACAAGGGCTTCCAGGTCGAGCGGAAGAACCAGGAGTCCGACCGCCCGGCCGGCATCGTCCTCGACCAGAACCCCAAGAGCGGCCAGCAGGCCCAGAAGGGCTCCCTGGTCACCCTGACCGTCGCCAAGGAGCAGACCAAGGCCGAGGTCCCCAGCCTCCTCGGGAAGACCAAGGAGGAGGCGGTCAAGCTCCTCAACGACGCCAAGCTCAAGCTGGGCAGCACCACGGAGGTCGACTCCCCCGGCGCCCCGCCGAAGACGATCGTCCAGCAGCAGTACCAGCCGGGGGAGCAGGTCGCCCCGGGCACCACGGTCAACGTCTCCGTCGCCAAGGCCTCGCAGCAGACCCAGGTCCCGCAGCTGGCCACCAAGACGGTCGCCCAGGCCAAGGCCGAACTCGCCGCCAGAGGCCTGGTCTTCGGCGCGGTGCTGGGCGGCCCGACGGACGACAACGCGATCGTCATCGCCAGCGACCCGACCGCGAACTCGCCCGTCCCGACGGGCACGGTCGTCAACGTCCAGACGATCGCCAACCAGCAGGGCGGCCAGCAGGGCGGCATCTTCGGCGGCCTCACCGGCGGCCGCCGCTAGCCGCCGGCTGCAGCCGCCGCAGCCGCAGCCGCAGAGCACGGACAGGGCCCGGCTCCTCTCACCGAGAGGAGCCGGGCCCCGCCGTCTGCCCCGCAGGGACGACCGTCAGCGCAGCTCCGCCGGCGGCGTCCGCTTCGTGTCCACCTGCTGGGTGCGCACCAGCTCGCCCCACACGACGTAGCGGAACTTGGACGTGTAGACCGGGGTGCAGGTCGTCAGCGTGATGTAGCGGCCGGGTGTCGTCCGCCCCGACTCCTTCGGGACCGGGGCGAGCACGTCCACGTCGTACTTCGACGTCTGGCGCAGCTCCGCGAAGACCTTGTACACGTACCAGGTGTCCCGCGTCTCGAAGACGACGGCGTCGCCGTTCTTCACCTTGTCGATGTCGTGGAACTTCGCCCCGTGGCCGTCGCGGTGCGCGGCCAGCGAGAAGTTCCCCTGCCGGTCCCAGGGCAGGGCCGACTTCACGGGCTCCGTGTAGTACCCGGCCACGCCGTCGTTCAGGACCTCCGGCGTCGTGCCCCGCTTCACGAGCACCTCGCCGTTCTTCATCGCCGGTACGTGCAGGAAGCCGATGCCGCCCTGGGTGTCCAGCGCACCGGGCCCGGCCGACGCCCCCGGTGCCGGAGCCGTCAGCCACTGGCGGCGGACCTCGTCGCCCCGCGCCGACGCCTGCCGGTCCGCGAGCACGTTCGTCCACCACAGCGAGTACGCGACGAACAGGGCCAGCACCAGACCGGACGTGATCAGGACTTCGCCCAGCAGGCTCAGGAACCCGGCGAGCACACGGCTGTTGCGGGGCGGCGGCGCGGCACGTGACACTGCTGGTTCGTCCTTACGGCGGCTTACGGGCTGGCGAGCGCGGGCGGAACGCCCTGGCTGCGGGGGCGTTCGTCGATCATCCTGCCCCATACGATCATCCGGTACGTGCTCGTGAACTCCGGCGTGCAGGTCGTCAGCGTGATGTACCGGCCCGGGGAGGTGAAGCCCGACCCCTCCGGCACCGGCTTGATCACCGACACGTTCGTGGGGGACGTCTGCGGCAGCACCGAGGTCATCTCGTACGTGTAGTACGCGTCCCGCGTCTCGACCACGATCGGGTCGCCGGGCACCAGCCGGTTGATGTAGCGGAACGGTTCGCCGTGGGTGTTGCGGTGGCCCGCCAGGGCGAAGTTGCCCTGTTTGTCGGCCGGCATCGCCGTCTTCAGCGCCCCGTCCCCGTAGTGCCCGACCATTCCCTTGTCGAGCACCTTGGGCTTGCTGATCCCCTCGGCCACCGGCACCTTCACGTCCAGCTTGGGGATGTACAGGATCGCGAACCCCTGCCCCGGCTCGAAGGCCGAGACGGGCGGCGCGGCGGCCCCGCCCTGGTCGCTCTCCCAGGTCTGGCGCAGTGAGCCCGCCGCCCCGTCCGCCGTGCGCTGCGCCAGCACGTTCGTGTACCAGAGCTGGTAGGCGACGAAGAGCAGCATCACCACGCCCAGCGTGATGAACAGCTCGCCGGCCAGCCGGCTCGCCACGACCAGCGGGCCGCCCGACGCGGGCCGCCTGCGCCGCCGCCCGCCCGCCCGGCCCCCGGGCCGGCCTCCGGCCCGCCCGCCGCCTCGTCTCCGCGTGCGCTTCGCGGCCTCCTGAGCTGCCCTGCGCCGCGCGGCCCGGCCCTCCGTGGGCACGGACGGCGCGAGCGCCGTCACGCGACGGCCTTGCCCACCACCGGGGCCAGCCCCACCGACCGCTCGACCGCTCCCGCGTCGCCGCAGCGCACCAGCCAGTTCGCGAGCATCCGGTGCCCCCACTCGGTCAGCACGGACTCGGGGTGGAACTGCACACCCTCCACGTCGTGCTCCCGGTGCCGCAGGCCCATGATGATCCCGTCCTCGGTCCGCGCCGTGACCTGCAGGACGTCCGGCAGCGTCTGCGGTTCGGCCGCGAGCGAGTGGTAGCGGGTCGCGGTGAAGGGCGACGGCAGCCCCTCGAAGACGCCGAGGCCCTCGTGGACCACCGGCGAGGTCTTGCCGTGCAGCAGCTCCGGCGCCCGGCCCACCACCCCGCCGTACGCCACCGCCATCGACTGCATGCCCAGGCACACCCCGAAGACCGGGACGCCGGTGTCGGCGCAGTGGCGGACCATGTCGATGCAGACGCCCGCCTCTTCCGGGGTTCCCGGGCCCGGCGACAGCAGGACGCCGTCGAAGCCGTCCTGCGCGTGTGCGAGCTCGACCTCGTCGTTGCGCAGCACCTCGCACTCGGCACCGAGCTGGTACAGGTACTGGACCAGGTTGAAGACAAAGCTGTCGTAGTTGTCGACCACCAGAATGCGCGCGCTCACGGAGTGGCTCCCGATCCCTCGTCCACCGTCACGTCGTTGAAGGGAAGCAGCGGTTCGGCCCACGGGAAGACGTACTGGAACAGTACGAAGACCACCGCGAGGACCAGTACGAGACAGATCAGCCCGCGTACCCACGCGTTGCCCGGCAGATGCCGCCAGATCCAGCCGTACATGCCGCCCTGTTTCCTTTTCGTCCCACGTTCGTCCCATGCACCGCAAGGGCGGTACGCGAACAGACTAAAGCCAGCGGCCCGGCACGGAGGGTCAGCTCGGCAATCCCTCCGGCCGGCCCTGCCCGGCGGCGCGGGTCCCGGTCAGCTCCGCCCAGACGATCAGGCGGTGGCTGTGGCCCCATTCCGGATCGCAGGTCGTCAGCGTCAGGTACCGGCCCGAAGCCGTGAACGGCGACCGGGCGGGGACCGGGTCGATCACGCCGACCTCGGTGGGCAGGGTCCGCAGCGGCTCGGCCCGGACGGTGTACGTGTACCAGTGCGCCGCGTCCTTGAGGATCACGGCGTCCCCGGGGCGCAGCCGCGGGATGTCCTTGAAGGGGTCCCCGTACGTCCGCCGGTGGCCCGCCACCGCGAAGTTGCCGGGGCCGCCGAGCCGGGCCGTGCCCGCGTAGTGGCCCAGGCCCTTCTTCAGCAGCTCCGCGTCGGTGCCCTCCAGGACCGGCTTGTTCCAGTCCGGGCCGAAGCGCGGGATGTACATCTCGGCGAAGGCCTGCCCGGGCGGGTGTCCGGGGTCCGCCCCGGGGGCCGCTGAGGGGGCGGGGGAGGCCCCAGGAGGCCGTGTGGGCCGCGCCTCGGGCGCGGGGGCAGCGGCGGCCGCCCCGGCCGTCCAGCGGTCGCGCAGGCGGGCCACCTCGCCGTCCATGGCCCGGTCGGCCTTGACCCCCGTCCACAGCAGCACGTAGGCCACGAACAGGACGATCAGCGTGCCCGCGGTCAGGCACAGCTCGCTGAACGTCCGCAGCACCAGGCGCAGGACGGCGTCAGCGCGCGGTCGGCCCCGAGCCGGAGCTCGCACTTGAGCTTGAGCTCGGGGTCGTCGGGGATCCGTCCACCGGCTTCGCATAGTGGAGGTCCACTGTGCCGGAGTAGCCGGGGAGTTTCAGCTCCTTGTGCTCGTCCACTTTCCAGCCGAGGCCGTACGCCGCGACGTACAGCTGGTAGTTCTGCAGCGCGGGCGAGGCGCCGAGGGCCTTGCGCAGCGCGCCCGGGTCGCCGACCGCCGTCACCTTGTACGGGGGCGAGTACACCCGGCCCTGGAGGATCAGGGTGTTGCCCACGCAGCGCACCGCGCTGGTCGAGATCAGCCGCTGGTCCATGACCTGGATGCCCTGGGCGCCGCCCTGCCACAGGGCGTTCACCACGGCCTGGAGGTCCTGCTGGTGGATCACCAGGTCGTTGGGCTGCGGTTCGGGCACGTTGGGGATGCGGGCGGTGGCGTTGGGCGGGGCGTCGTTCAGGGTGACGGTGAGGCCCTTGCCGGACAGCTCGTCCGTGCCGGACGCGGTGCGCAGGGCGGCCAGCTTGGCGTCCTCGGCCTTGGTGCTGCCGTCGTCGCGCTCGGCGAGGGCGTCGACGCGGCTGCGCACGGCCGCGGTGCTCTGTTCCAGCTGCGCGTTGTTCTGGCTGCGCTCGTGGATCAGGTCGGACAGCTTGAGCAGCGAGGCGTCCGTGCGGATGTTCGTACCCTTGGACGTGTTGAAACTGGTGACGAAGATCAGGCCGGCCAGGGCGAAAACGGCGGCCGTCAGCAGCCGGACGGCACCGGCCCGGGGACGGGGACCCGCGGAGGAGTCGTCGGAATTGCTCAACGTACCCTTCTCCTTCAACGCCACAGGTCCACTACGCTAACGGACGCCCGGGGCAGGCAAGGTCCCCAGCGCATCGACAGGAGAGCCCCTCGTGCCGAAGTCACGTATCCGCAAGAAGGACGACTACACGCCGCCGCCGGCGAAGCAGGCGCAGGCCATCAGGCTGACGAACCGCAGCTGGGTCGCCCCGGTCATGCTGGCGTTGTTCCTGATCGGTCTCGCGTGGATCGTCGTCTTCTACGTGACCGACACGCAGCTGCCCGTGGAGTCCCTGGGCAACTGGAACATCGTGGTCGGATTCGGATTCATCGCGGCGGGATTCGGCGTTTCCACGCAGTGGAAGTAGGGGCTGCGTAGCGGGGCGGCCTCCGCCCCGCAAGCTCTCCCCATGAGTTATCCACAGCGTCATCCACACCTGAGGAAAAGACAGAAGATCTGTGGATAACCCTGTGGAGTGTTGACGCCGGTGTGATCAGGTGAGTTCGGCCGTACGCAGCAGGATCAGCCCCGCAGCCAGCAGGAATGCGGCCGCACAGGCCCCCCACTGGACCACCGCGCGGGCGCGGCCCGCCGGGGGCGCCACCATGCCCAGGCCGACCAGCACGCCGGTCACCAGACCGCCGACATGCGCCTGCCAGGACACCGACAGGCTCCCGCCGAAGGGCACGAAGGTCAGCACCAGCATGAGCACGACCATGGTCATCACCGGCCGCATGTCGTAGCGCAGGCGGCGCATCAGCACGACCGTGGCACCCAGCAGGCCGAAGACGGCGCCGGACGCCCCGAGGGTCGGCACGTTGGGCGGGGTCAGCAGGTAGACGAGGGCGCTTCCGCCCAGGCCGGACAGCAGGTACACGGCGAGATAGCGGACGCGGCCCAGAGCCGCCTCCAGGGGCCCGCCGATCACCCACACCGCCAGCAGGTTGCCCGCGATGTGCCACCACTCGGCATGCAGGAACACCGACGTCAGGAGCCGGTAAAACTCGCCGGTGGCCACCCCCTGGACCGGTGCGCCGAAGTACGCGGCGTACCGCCCGAGCAGCTCCAGCTGCACCACGAGCGGGGGCGCGAGCAGGCAGGCCAGGAACACCGCCGCATTGATCCCGATCAGGATCTTGGTGACGAGGTGCGGATCGCCGGAGACGACGCCGCCCGCGACCGTGCGCGGGGCGTTCGCCGCCGGGGCGTGGCCGGTGCCCGAGCCGCCGCGGACGCACTCCGGGCACTGGAAGCCGACCGAGGCGCTGATCATGCACTCGGGGCAGATGGGGCGCTCGCAGCGGGTGCAGCGGATGCCCGTGTCGCGGTCCGGGTGGCGGTAGCAGCCCGGCAGACGGTCGGTGTCCATCGGTCCCCTCGATCAGCGGCGGGGCCGGGGATGCGCCCCGCCGGTCCGGTACGTATCGAGGACGGACGGACGGGGCGGAAGGTTCCCGGGCCGGATCAGCGCCGCTCGACGACGACGGACTGGATGATCACGTCGTCCAGGGGCCGCTCGGTGCGCGGGTTGGTCGGCAGGCCCGCGATCGTGTCCACGACCTTCTGGCTGGCCTTGTCGGCGACCTCGCCGAAGATGGTGTGCTTGCGCGTCAGCCACGCGGTGGGGGCGACGGTGATGAAGAACTGGCAGCCGTTGGTGCCCGGGCCGGCGTTGGCCATGGCGAGCAGATAGGGCTTGGTGAAGGCGAGGTCGGGGTGGAACTCGTCGGCGAACTGGTAGCCGGGGCCGCCGGTGCCGTTCCCCAGCGGGTCGCCGCCCTGGATCATGAAGCCGCTGATGACGCGGTGGAAGACGGTGCCGTCGTACAGCGGGTCCGTGGTCTTCTGACCGTCCGTGGGACGGGTCCACTCGCGGGCCCCGGTGGCGAGCTCCACGAAATTGCGGACGGTCTTCGGCGCGTGGTTCGGCAGCAGCTCGATCTCGATGTCGCCGTGGTTCGTCTTCAGGGTGGCGTAGAGCTTCTCGGCCACGTCGGATCTGCCTTCCATAGTCATCACTGTCGGTTCCGAATCCTCCCACGCAGGGCTGTACACGGCTGAAATCCTCCACCCGTATGCCCTGTCGCGCATGCCGCGCGGCCCGGTGACAGGCATGATCCGAGAAAGGGTGGAAAGGTGAACTGTGTCCGCCACCGAGGAGGAGGATCCCGTGACCCGCAAGGACAGCGTGCGCCTGGCCGCCGAGAGCGCCAGGGACAGTGCCCGGCACGCAGCGGAAGTGGTGGCGCCGTACGCAGGTAACGCCAAGGACGCGATGGTGCATTACGCACACGAGGCGAATGTACGGCTCGCACCGAAGGTCTCCCATGCCGCCGGCCAGGCCTCGCGTCAGGCCCGCACGGCGTACGACGCGCATCTGCACCCCCGCATGAGGGCCGCCCGTCTGCACGTGCCGCCGAACGTCGACCGTGCGGCGACCACCGCGGCCAAGCAGACCCGGCGCGTGGCACGCCAGGCGGCGGACTACACCGGACCGCGGATCGAGAGCGCGCTCGCGGCGGCCCAGCCGATGGCGGAGGAGGCCGCGTCGCGGTCGGCCGCGGCGCTGGCGGCCCTGCGCGGCCAGGTGACGGCGAAGGAAGTGCAGAAGCTGGTGCGCCGCCACGAGCGGCGGGCCCGCACGGGCCGGTTCTTCAAGGGCGTCGCGGTGATCGGCCTCCTGGCGGGCGGCGCGTTCGCGGCCTGGAAGTGGTGGGACCAGCAGTCGAACCCGGACTGGCTGGTCGAGCCGCCGACGGCCACGGAGGTGTCGCGGGAGAGCGCCGCGGCCAGCTTCGACGACGAGCTGGCGGCGAAGGAGCGCGAGGCCTCGGACTCCGCCGCGGAGGACCAGCAGCCCTGACGCGCACCGGCCGATACGGCGAGGGCCCGGATCCGGTGGATCCGGGCCCTCGCCGTATCGCTCGCCGTGTCGGCCGCCGTCGGTGAGTGCGTCGGCGCCGGCGCCGGCGTCAGTGGGGCGGCGTCAGTGGGGGAGGGTGAGGACCTGGCCCGGCTGGATGAGCTCCGGGTTGGCGCCGACCACGCTCCGGTTCATGGCGTAGAGCTCGCGCCAGCGGGCCTCGTTGCCCAGTTCCCGGCGGGCGATCGAGGACAGCGTGTCACCGGCCTGGACGGTGTACGTACGCTTCACGGCGCTGATCGGCGGCTCGTACGTGGGCGCCGAGGGAACGGCCTTGTGGGCCGCGGACGCCGGGGTGGGGGTGCGGTGCGGCGGGTGGCCGGCCTCCGGGGGCTTCGGCGGCGCGGACGCGGCCTTGGGCGGGGCCATGGCGGCCATGCGCTCGGCGGCCGCCTTGGTGGCCGAGACGGCATCGGCGTACTTCGCCGCGTAGTCGGCGGACGCGCGCCCTGCCGCCTTCTCGGCGGCCGCGTGCTTCTTCTTGTCGGACTTCAGGAAGTTGAAGAGACCCATGTCTGTACGCCTCCGGCGTGGTGTCGCCCCCTGGCTCGCTGCCTCTACCCACTCTCGGCCAGCCGACGCCGCCCGGCCCCGCGACGGACCCGTCCGGGCGACGGGCGGCTCACTGACGGGCCCTGCGGGCCGGACGCGGGCTCTCCGCGGGCTCGGCCAACTCCCCCTCCGCGAGCTGCTTCAGGGCGCTCAGGAGGGCTTCGCGGTCAGCGGCGGCCAGGGAGGCGAGGGCCTCCGCGTGGACCCGGTCGACGATGCGCCGGCTCCGGGCGGCCACGGCCGCACCTTCCTCGGTGACGGCGATGACGCGGGCCCGCCGGTCCTTCGAGGACGGCCGGCGCTCGGCCAGTCCCGCCTTCTCCAGGGCGTCGACCGTGACGACCATCGTCGTCTTGTCCATGTCGCCGATCTCGGCGAGCTGGATCTGGGTGCGTTCCTCCTCCAACGCGTGCACGAGGACGCAGTGCATACGGGCGGTCAGCCCGATCTCGGCGAGGGCGGCCGCCATCCGGGTGCGCAGCACGTGGCTGGTGCGGTCCAGGAGGAAGGAGAGGTCGGGCTCGGTCCGGGTCGGTGCCATCGCAGTCATGGCCCCAGCGTACAACTCGATCCGAAATAAATCGTCTGTAACAAAACTATCTGCTACGGTCACATCAGTCGCCCCGCACGGAGCATGTCCTGCCCGTCCTCACCGACTGGAGAGACCGATGCCTGCCGCCACCCGCCCCGTACCCCCCTCGCCGCCCGCACCCCCTTCCGACCCCTCGGACCGGGCCCCCTCCGGGCAGCGCGGCCCTGCCGTCCGGCATCCGCGCTCCCGCTGGACCGCCCTCGCCGTGCTCTCCACCGGCATGCTGATGACGGTCCTCGACGGCAGCATCGTCACCGTTGCGATGCCCGCCATCCAGGGCGACCTCGGCTTCTCGCCCGCCGGCCTCAGCTGGGTCGTCAACGCCTACCTGATCGCCTTCGGCAGCCTGCTGCTCCTCGCGGGCAGGCTGGGCGACCTGATCGGCCGCAAGCGGATGTTCCTCGCCGGCGTCGCCGTCTTCACCATCGCCTCGGTGCTCGCGGGGTTCGCCACCTCTCCGGCGCTGCTGATCACCGCCCGCTTCCTCCAGGGCCTGGGCAGTGCCATGTCCTCGGCGGTGAGCCTCGGCATCCTGGTCACCCTGTTCACCGGGGCGCGGGAACGCGCCAGGGCGATCGCCGTGTTCTCCTTCACCGGCGCGGCCGGCGCCTCCCTCGGTCAGGTGCTCGGCGGCGTCCTCACCGACGCCCTCGACTGGCACTGGATCTTCTTCATCAACCTGCCCATCGGGCTCGCCGCGCTGCTGCTGGCCCTGGCCGTCCTCCCGGCCGACCGGGGACCGGGTCCGGGCGCGGGCGCCGACGTCTGGGGCGCCCTCCTGGTCACCGCCGGGTTGATGCTGGGCATCTCCACCGTGGTCGGGGTCGGGGAGCACGGCTGGACCTCCCTGCGGACCCTCGGCCTCGGGGCGCTCTCCCTGGTCCTGCTCGCCGGCTTCACCGTGCGCCAGGCCACGGCCCGTACCCCGCTGGTGCCGCTGCGGATCTTCCGGTCCCGCACCGTGGTCGGCGCGAACCTGGTCCAGGTGCTCATGGTGGCCGCGCTGTTCTCGTTCCAGGTCCTGATCGCCCTCTACCTCCAGAAGGTGCAGGGATACGGAGCCGCCGCGACCGGGCTGGCCATGCTCCCGGCCGCCGTGGCGATCGGCGCCGTCTCCCTCGGGGTCTCGGCCCGCCTGAACGCCCGCTTCGGGGAGCGCGCGGTCCTCCTGGCCGGACTCGCCCTGCTGGTCCTGGCGTTGGGCCTGCTGGTCCGGCTGCCGCTGCACGCCGCGTACGTCACCGACCTGCTCCCCGTCATGCTGCTGGCCTCCGGCTTCGGCCTGGCCCTGCCGGCCCTGACCACGCTGGCCATGTCCGGCGCCGGCGAGCAGGACGCGGGACTCGCCTCGGGCCTTTTCAACACCACCCAGCAGATCGGCATGGCGCTCGGGGTGGCCGCCCTGTCCACCCTCGCCGCGTCCCGGACCCGCTCCCTGGGCCTCGCGGGCCGCTCCACCGCCGAGGCGCTCACCGGCGGCTACCACCTGGCCTTCGCCGCCGGCGCCGGCCTGCTCCTGGCCGCCGCCGTGCTCGCCGCCGCCTTGCCGCAAAGCCCCCTCAGCCGCTGAGGCGCGTACGCAAAAAGCTCCCCTGACCCGCGTTTCCGCAGGTCAGGGGAGCTTCGATGTGGAGCTTAGGAGATTCGAACTCCTGACATCTGCCTTGCAAAGGCAGCGCTCTACCAACTGAGCTAAAGCCCCGAAAAGGTGGACGCGGCCGTCCCTCCGTGAAGGAGTGGCCGTTCCGCAGAACAGAGTACCGGGTGTACCCCCTCATCCCGCAAAAATGATAGGGACTCCCGCCCCGCGACCACTCTCCGTAAGATGCTCGCGAGGTTCGCACCAGCGAAGGGGAGTAGTGAGCGTGGACGCAGTACAGCAAGAGGCCACGGCCAGAGCCAGAGAACTTCAGCGCAGTTGGTACGGGGAGCCGCTCGGCGCGCTCTTCCGTCGGCTCATAGATGACCTCGGCTTGAACCAGGCCCGCCTCGCTGCCGTCCTCGGACTGTCGGCGCCCATGCTCTCCCAGCTGATGAGCGGCCAGCGCGCCAAGATCGGGAACCCGGCCGTGGTCCAGCGGGTCCAAGCCCTGCAGGACCTGGCGGGCCAGGTGGCGGACGGCAGTGTCAGCGCCGCCGAGGCCACCGACCGGATGGACGAGATCAAGAAGACCCAGGGAGGCTCCGTCCTCAGCAACAGCGGCCAGTCCACCACCACCTCGGGCGCACCCACCGTCAAGCGCGTCGTCCGCGAGATCCAGTCGCTGCTGCGCTCGGTCTCGGCGGCCGGCGACATCATCGACGCGGCGGACTCCCTCGCCCCGAGCCATCCCGAGCTGGCAGAGTTCCTCCGGGTGTACGGCGCGGGCCGCACCGCCGACGCGGTGGCCCACTACGAGGCCCACCAGAACTGATGGTGTGACGGGGGACGGGGGACGGGCACAGCGATGGGTGAGGTCTTCGCCGGTCGGTACGAGCTGATCGACCCGATCGGGCGCGGGGGTGCGGGAGCGGTCTGGCGGGCCTGGGACCACCGCCGCCGCCGCTACGTCGCCGCCAAGGTCCTGCTCCAGAGCGACGCCCACATGCTCCTGCGGTTCGTGCGCGAGCAGGCGCTGCGCATCGACCATCCGCACGTACTGGCCCCCGCCAGCTGGGCGGCGGACGACGACAAGGTCCTGTTCACCATGGACCTCGTCGCCGGGGGCTCCCTCGGTCACGTGATCGGGGACTACGGGCCGCTGCCGCCCCGCTTCGTGTGCACCCTGCTCGACCAGCTCCTGTCGGGGCTGGCGGCGGTGCACGCGGAGGGTGTCGTCCACCGCGACATCAAACCGGCCAACCTCCTGATGGAGGCCACCGGTAAAGGGCGGCCGCACCTGCGGCTGTCCGACTTCGGCATCGCGATGCGCAAGGGCGAGCCCCGCCTCACCGAGACCGACCACGTGATGGGCACGCCCGGTTATTTCGCCCCGGAGCAACTACTCGGTGCCGAACCCGACTTCCCCGCCGACCTCTTCGCCGTGGGGCTCGTCGCCCTGTACCTGCTGCAGGGCCGCAAACCCGACTCCCGGGCCCTGGTGGAGCACTTCCTCGCCCACGGCACCCCCGGCGCCCCCGAGGGCGTCCCTGCGCCCCTGTGGGGCGTCATCGCGAACCTCCTCCAGCCCGACCCGCAGAGCCGGTTCAAGACGGCCACGGGGGCCCGCAAGGCCCTTGCCGAGGCCGTGGAGCTGCTGCCGCCGCCCGCCCCGGACGAGGAGCCCGTGGAGGTCTTCGACCAAATCGGCCCGCTCCCCCCGACCTTCGGCCCCCAGGGCCCCCGGAACCCCCGGGACACGGCAGCGGCGGCCCCGCCGGCGACCGCCTCCCGGACCGGGAGCTTCCACCTGGCACCCCCCGCGCAGCCCGCCCCCGTCTCCGTCACGCAGCCCGGGCATCCCGGGCATCCCGCCGCGGCGGAGCCGGCCACCTCGCCGGGTCCGGCCGCCTCCCCGTACGCGGCCGCCTCGCCGTACCCGGGCGCCTCGCCGTACGGGCCCACCTCCCCGTACCCGGTGACGCCGCCCCCGCCGCCGCCCGTCCGTACGGGCGGGCTCGCCCCGCCGCCGCCGAAGGTCACCGCCGCCTTGCTCGTCGCCGCGCTGCTGTGCTTCGCCGTGGGCGTCTGGGCCCTGACCCGGACCTGACCCGGCCTCAAGGCCCCGGGCGGCGCCGGGTCAGCAGCATCCAGCCGCCGAGCACCAGCAGCAGCACGGTCCCCGTGCCGAAGCCCGCGCCGGCCACCCCCTGCATCACGGAGCGGGTCTCGGCCGCCTCGGCGGCCTCCGGGGCGGTGAGCCCTGCCCTGGCCGCGGTCCGGTCGTCGGCGCCGACCCCGAAGCCCGCCGCGGTCAGACTCTCCTTGTACACCGGCGCCTTGGCCGTCGTACCGCCCACGTCCACGCGCAGGGTCAGCGGCACCGGGCTGGCGTCCTGGGTGAACTCGCCGACCTTCCGTCCCATGGTCACCGCGATGTAGTACCAGCCCGCCACGCCGGTGGCCTGCACGTCCTTGGCGTGCGAGAAGCGGTTCCCGTACGCCACCGGCGCCGTCTGCGGCAGGGCGGCCCCGGCCTGCTTCCCGTCGTACGGGACGCCCTTGGACCCGATCAGGCCCCGGTAGGGGCTGTAGAGGGAGACGGTGAGTCCGTCCGAGGCGCTGCCGTACTGCTTGGTCAGCACCGCCGCGGAGAGCTCCGCGCCGACGGCGAGTTGCTGCCCCCAGTCGAGCGGGACCCGGTAGTAGCGGGTCTGGCCGGGCCGCAGGTCGTCGCTCCACACGCCCCCGCCCAGGGCCCGTGCGTCGTTGAAGCCGGTCCCGCCGGAGCGGGCCGCCGGCTCGGTGCCGGGGAGGGTCGGGGAGGCCGAGGGAGCCGCGCTCGGCGCGGGGCCGGCGGCGCTGCCGGCGACGAGGCCGGGCTCGCGCTGGACCCGTAGCTCCAGCGGCCAGGCGGCCGGGCCCGAGTCCTTGGGCGCCTCGCGGGTGACCTTGGCGTAGTAGACGCCGGCCTGCTGGCACTCGGCGTCCTCCTGCAGCTGGCGGACGCCGACCGCGCTGATCGGGACGGGGTCGTCACCGAAGCGGGCCCGGCCGGGGTTGCCGGGACAGGGCCGCCCGTCGGTGGTCATGATCTCGACTTCGAGGTCGTCGCTGTAGGAGACCTTGGCTCCGGCCGGGGGCTGGACGACGGCCGAGACGTACACGGTGGACTTCTCGTCGAGGACGAGCCGGTAGACGCGTTCTCCGGGGGCGAGGTCGTCCCGGTAGACCGAGCCGGCCTCCAGCAGCGGGGCCCCGGCCGTGGAGGGCTTGCCCTCGATCCTCTTCGCGCCCTCGGCTCCGCGGTACGCAGGCACCGGCTGCGGAGCGCCCGTGGCGGCGTGCCCGACCCCGGTCAGCCCGGCCGCCACGAGCAGGGCCGCCGCCCCCGCCGGCACCGCTTTCCCCACCCGCACCATCACGCCCACCCCGATTTTGCTAGCGCAAGCCAAATCTTTGCATAACGCAACTTTTTGTCACAGAACAGCACAAAGCCCCGGCCGCAGCGGCAGCCGGGGCTTCATGGATCAGCCTTCGGGTCTCACACGCCGGAACCAGAGGGCACGGAGTCGGTTGCCTCCGTCCACAGGTCCTGCTCGGCGCGGTCCGCCTGGATCTGGCGGTACACGAGGAGCCCGCCGATGGCGGCCAGTGCGACCAGGAGCAGCTTCTTCACCGCGCGACCTCGTCTTTCGTTGACGTTGGGTACTTCTGACGGCCAACAATACACACGGACCGATACCGTTCGGTGACCTGGGAACCCCCGACCGGGCCCACGACAAAGACCCCCAGGCCGTGGCCTGGGGGTCTTCGACACTGTGGGGCTAACAGGATTTGAACCTGTGGCCTCATCCTTATCAGGGATGCGCTCTAACCAACTGAGCTATAGCCCCATCCGCGCTGCGCGCTGACTCCTGAAGATTAGCGCACAGACACGGTCACGCCAAAATCCGTTCCCCGCGGGCGTCCCCGCAGGTCATCCGTCGGTCATTCGTCCTCGGCGAGCGTGAGCTCCACACCGCCGACGAAGCCCGCCGACAGGTTGTAGATGAACGCGCCCAGCGTCGCCAGCGCAGTCGCCAGCACCACGTCGATGACCGCGATCACCGAAGTGAAGATCAGCACGCGCGGCAGCGACAGGAACGACTGGAGGTCGAACCCGTTGCTCTCGTTCGAGCCCGTCGCCTCGCTGATCGTGCCGCCGACGGTCGAGAAGACGCCCATGGCGTCCATGACCATCCACAGCACCGCCGCCGCCACGATCGTGCACACGCCGAGCGCGATCGACAGCAGGAAGCTCACCTTCATCACCGACCACGGGTCGGCCTTGGCCACCCGCAGCCGCGCCTTGCGGGTCCTCGGCGTCGTACGGACCGGCGTACGCGGCTTGCGCTGCGTACCGGCCTCCGCAGACCCCCGGGGGGCACCCGGGCCCGCCGGGGCCGCGTAGGCCTGCGGCGGGTGGTAGGGCCCCGGGCCGGGCTGGCCGGCGGCCGGCGCCGTCGCGGGCGCCTGCGCGGCGGCCTGCGGGGCGCCCTGCTGCGGCTGTGGGTCGCGGTCGTCCGTCACAGTGCTCCCCTGGGAGTCCGCGGCGGGGCCACGGGCACCGCTGTCTCCAGTCTTGGCCGGTCCGGCGCCCGTGGCTCCACTCACGACTTACTCCTCGCGCTCCCCAGCCGAGGGCTGCGTGCCCTCGGCGGCCTCGGCGGCCTGTCCTTCGGCTGCTTCGGTCTCATCGACCTCGTCGGCTTCCGGGCCGGCCTCGGCGTTACGGGCGATGCCTACCACGGCATCGCGCTTGCCCAGGTTGATCAGCTGGACGCCCATGGTGTCACGGCCGGTCTCCCTGACTTCATTGACGCGCGTACGAATCACACCACCGCCGAGCGTGATGGCGAGAATCTCGTCCGTTTCGTGCACCACGAGCGCCCCGACGAGCGACCCGCGGTCCTCGACGATCTTCGCGGCCTTGATGCCCAGGCCACCGCGGCCCTGGACGCGGTACTCGTCCACCGCCGTGCGCTTGGCGTAGCCGCCGTCGGTGGCGGTGAAGACGAACGTACCGGGCCGGACCACGCTCATGGAGAGCAGTTCGTCGCCCTCGCGGAAGCTCATGCCCTTCACGCCCGAGGTCGCGCGGCCCATCGGCCGCAGTGCCTCGTCGGTTGCCGTGAAGCGGATCGACTGCGCCTTCTTGCTGATCAGCAGCAGGTCGTCCTCGGCGGACACCAGCTCCGCGCCGATCAGCTCGTCGTCGCTGCCGTCCTCCGTCTCCCGGAGGTTGATGGCGATGACACCACCCGAACGGGGCGAGTCGTAGTCCTTGAGCGCCGTCTTCTTCACCAGGCCGCCCTTGGTGGCCAGGATCAGGTACGGCGCGGCCTCGTAGTCGCGGATCGCGAGGATCTGGGCGATCTTCTCGTCCGGCTGGAAGGCCAGCAGGTTCGCGACGTGCTGCCCGCGCGCGTCGCGCCCGGCGTCCGGGAGCTCGTACGCCTTGGACCGGTAGACGCGGCCCTTGTTCGTGAAGAACAGCAGCCAGTGGTGGGTGGTGGACACGAAGAAGTGGTCGACCAGGTCGTCCTGCTTCAGCTTCGTGCCGCGCACGCCCTTGCCGCCGCGCTTCTGCGAGCGGTAGTCCTCGGTCTTGGTGCGCTTGACGTACCCGCCGTGGGTGATCGTGACGACGATGTCCTCTTCGGCGATCAGGTCCTCCATGGACATGTCGCCGTCGAAGGGCACCAGCTTGGAACGCCGGTCGTCGCCGAACTTCTCGACGATCGCGCCCAGTTCCTCGCTGACGATCGAGCGCTGCTTCTCCGGCGAGGCCAGGATCGCGTTGTACTCGTCGATCTTGGCCTGGAGCTCGTCGTGCTCGGCGACGATCTTCTGCCGCTCCAGGGCCGCCAGGCGACGCAGCTGCATCTCCAGGATCGCGTTCGCCTGGATCTCGTCGATCTCCAGCAGGCCCATCAGGCCCTCGCGCGCGATCTCGACCGTGTTGCTGCGCCGGATCAGCGCGATGACCTCGTCGATCGCGTCCAGCGCCTTGAGCAGACCGCGCAGGATGTGCGCGCGCTCCTCCGCCTTGCGCAGGCGGAACTTCGTACGCCGGACGATGACCTCGATCTGGTGCTGCACCCAGTGGCGGATGAACGCGTCGATCGACAGCGTCCGCGGCACGCCGTCCACCAGCGCCAGCATGTTCGCGCCGAAGTTCGTCTGCAGGTCGGTGTGCTTGTACAGGTTGTTCAGCACGACCTTGGCGACCGCGTCGCGCTTGAGCACGATCACCAGGCGCTGCCCGGTCCGGGACGAGGTCTCGTCACGGACGTCGGCGATGCCGCCGATCTTGCCGTCCTTCACCAGGTCGGCGATCTTCTGCGCCAGGTTGTCCGGGTTGGTCTGGTACGGGAGCTCCGTGACCACCAGGCACTGGCGGTTCTGGATCTCCTCGACCTCGACCACCGCGCGCATCGTGATCGAGCCGCGACCGGTCCGGTACGCCTCCTCGATGCCCTTGCGGCCCACGACGAGCGCGCCGGAGGGGAAGTCGGGGCCCTTGATCCGCTCCAGGAGCGCCTCCAGGAGCTCGTCGTGCGAGGCCTCCGGGTGCTCCAGCGCCCACTGCGCGCCCGCCGCGACCTCGCGGAGGTTGTGCGGCGGGATGTTGGTGGCCATACCGACGGCGATACCGGCACTGCCGTTGACCAGCAGGTTCGGGAAGCGCGCCGGCAGGACCGTCGGCTCCTGGTTGCGGCCGTCGTAGTTGTCCGTGAAGTCGACGGTCTCCTCGTCGATGTCGCGGAGCATCTCCATGGCCTGCGGCATCAGCTTGCACTCGGTGTAACGCATCGCGGCGGCCGGGTCGTTGCCCGGGGAGCCGAAGTTGCCGTTCGAGTCCACCAGCGGCATGCGCATCGACCACGGCTGGGCCAGGCGCACCAGGGCGTCGTAGATCGAGCTGTCACCGTGCGGGTGGTAGGTGCCCATGACGTCGCCGACGACACGGGCACACTTGTAGAAGCCCTTCTCGGGCCGGTAACCGCCGTCGTACATCGCGTACAGCACGCGCCGGTGGACCGGCTTGAGGCCGTCCCGCACGTCCGGCAGGGCACGCGAGACGATGACGGACATCGCGTAGTCGAGGTACGAACGCTGCATCTCCGTCTCAAGCCCCACGGGCTCGATGCGCAGCTGCGGACCTTCTTCTTCGATGTTCTCGGCGGTGGGAGTGGTTTCGTCGGCCATTGCTGGTCAGAAGTCCTTTCAGGCGGTCAGCGGAGGCCGACTCAGATGTCGAGGAAGCGAACGTCCTTGGCGTTGCGCTGGATGAAGGAGCGCCGCGCCTCGACGTCCTCACCCATCAGCACCGAGAACAGGTCGTCGGCCTGAGCCGCGTCGTCCAGCGTGACCTGGCCGAGCACGCGGTGGTCCACGTCCATGGTGGTGACGCGCAGTTCCTCGGCGTTCATCTCGCCCAGACCCTTGAAGCGCTGGATCGAGTCTTCCTTGATCCGCTTGCCGTTCTGCTTGCCGAGCTCCACGAGGGCGTCGCGCTCGCGGTCGGAGTACGCGTACTCGAAGTCGTCCCGGCCCCACTTGATCTTGTACAGCGGCGGGCGGGACAGGTACACGTGCCCGGCCTCGACCAGCGGCCGCATGAAACGGAACAGGAAGGTCAGCAGCAGGGTGTTGATGTGCTGGCCGTCGACGTCGGCGTCCGCCATCAGGATGATCTTGTGATAGCGGAGCTTCTCGATGTCGAAGTCCTCGTGCACGCCCGTGCCGAAGGCGCTGATCAGCGCCTGGACCTCGGTGTTCTGGAGGATCTTGTCGATCCGGGCCTTCTCGACGTTCAGGATCTTGCCGCGGATGGGCAGGATGGCCTGGTACATGGGGTTGCGGCCGGACTTGGCCGAGCCGCCGGCGGAGTCGCCCTCGACGATGAAGATCTCGCACTTGGTCGGGTCGTTCGACTGGCAGTCGGAGAGCTTGCCCGGCAGCGAGGCGCTCTCCAGCAGGCCCTTGCGGCGGGTCAGGTCACGGGCCTTGCGGGCCGCGACGCGCGCCGTGGCCGCTTGGATGGCCTTGCGGACGATGTCCGCCGCCTCGACCGGGTTGCGGTCGAACCAGTCGTTGAGGTGCTCGTGGACGACCTTCTGCACGAAGGTCTTGGCCTCCGTGTTGCCCAGCTTGGTCTTGGTCTGGCCCTCGAACTGCGGCTCGCCCAGCTTCACCGAGATGATCGCGGTCAGACCCTCGCGGATGTCCTCGCCCGCGAGGTTGTCGTCCTTCTCGCGCAGCAGCTTCTTGTCGCGCGCGTAGCGGTTGACCAGACCGGTCAGCGCCGCACGGAAGCCCTCCTCGTGCGTACCGCCCTCGTGCGTGTGGATCGTGTTCGCGAAGGAGTAGACGCCCTCCGTGTACTGCGAGTTCCACTGCATCGCGATCTCGACCGAGAGCATCCGCTCCTTGTCCTCGGCCTCGATGTCGATGACGGTCGGGTGGATCAGCTCGCCCTTGCGCGAGTTCAGGTACTTCACGAAGTCGACGATGCCGCCCTCGTAGTAGTACTTGACCGTCCGCGCCGGGGGCTCCTCGACCTCTTCCGCGCTGTCCGCGCCCATGGTCGCCTTCGCCGACTCGCGCTCGTCGGTCAGCGAGATCGTGAGGCCCTTGTTGAGGAAGGCCATCTCCTGGAAGCGGCGCGACAGCGTCTCGAAGGAGTACTCGGTCGTCTCGAAGATGTCCCCGTCGGCCCAGAACGTCACCGACGTGCCGTGCTCGTCGGTCTCCTCGTTCTGCGCCAGCGGGGCCGTCGGCACGCCCAGCTTGTAGTCCTGGGTCCAGCGGTGGCCGTCCGTCTTGACCTCGACCGCGACCTTGGTCGACAGGGCGTTCACTACGGACACACCGACGCCGTGCAGACCGCCGGAGACGGCGTAGCCGCCGCCACCGAACTTGCCGCCCGCGTGCAGGACCGTCAGGACGACCTCGACGGCCGGCTTCCCCTCGGACGGCACGATGCCGACCGGGATACCGCGGCCGTTGTCGACCACGCGCACCCCGCCGTCGGCGAGGATCGTCACGTCGATGGTGTCCGCGTGCCCGGCCAGGGCCTCGTCGACGGAGTTGTCGACGACCTCGTACACGAGGTGGTGCAGACCGCGCTCACCGGTCGACCCGATGTACATGCCGGGCCGCTTGCGGACCGCGTCCAGGCCCTCCAGGACCTGGATCGCACTGGCGTCGTACGAGGAGGTGGCCTCGCCGTTCTCGCCGGCTGTGGACTGGTTGTCGTTGGGGTTGCCGGAATCGGCCACGAAGCGCCCTTTCTGGCACAGCACAGGCCGAACTCCGGGCCAGCAGGCATGCAAGCAGGAGCGGCTGCGTCGATCTGCGTTGTCAGCGTTTGTCAGCGTGATCCCGCGAGCGGGCGGGATTCGCTTCAGTCTACCGGTACCACGGACATGAATGGGGGTTTGCCGGTACCTGAGTCCGCATGTGCCGCCCTGAACCCGCACTCTCCGACTCCCCATATCCGGGAAGGGGCTCAAAGAGGCTCACGCGGGCATTGAGCGCTTCGGCCTGTCAACCTCCCGCTACCGTGAGGGACGCCACCCGCGACCACGCGCCGGAAGGGCTACCCGTAGGTATCCCCGGGGCCCGTGCTGCCCGGCGCACGCCAGGGCCCGTACCCCTTGGGCCGGCCGCCCGGCCCCTGCACCTTGATCAACCGGACGGTGCCCTGCCCCAGGTCCGCGTTCAGCCGCGCCACCAGCTGCGGGGCCAGCAGCTTGAGCTGCGCCGCCCAGGCCGAGGAATCGCACCGCACGACCAGTTCACGGTCCTCGTAGCGCTCCGGTTCACAGTGCGCCGCGATCTCCGGCCCGACGATCTGCGGCCAGCGCTCCATCACACCGGCCACCGCCATCGGCATCTCCCAGCCGCGTTCCGTGCGCAGCCGGTCCAGCGCAGCCATGAGCGGCATCGGATCCCGTCCGTCGGCGCGCGCGCCCGAGCGCAGCCCGGGGTGCCGGGCGCCCTTCCGGCCGCCCGCGGCGTTGCCGCGCGCCCGGGCCTGCTCCCGCGCCGCCGCCAGGGCCTGGCGGGCGAGGTCCACGCCGGACATCTCGGGTGCCTTGCGCGGCGCGGACGCCTCGCGCGGCTCCTTCCCCTGGTCCTGTTCGCTCACAGCCGGGTCACCTCACCGCCGGAGACCCCGAACCGCGCACCCGCCAACACATCCGGAACGTCATCGTCCACAGCCGCGGTCACGAGCACCTGCTCGCCCGGGGCCACCAGCTCCGCCAGCCGCTCCCGGCGCCGCGCGTCCAGCTCCGCGAAGACGTCGTCCAGGATCAGCACCGGCTCGCTGCCCTCCGAGCGCAGCAGCTCGTACGAGGCCAGCCGCAGGGCCAGCGCGTACGACCAGGATTCGCCGTGGCTCGCGTACCCCTTCGCCGGCAGCTCCCCCAGCCGCAGCAGGACGTCGTCCCGGTGCGGGCCCACCAGGGTCACGCCCCGCTCGATCTCCTGCTTGCGCACCCCGCCGAGCGCCGCCAGCAGCGCCTCGTACAGTGCCTCGCGGGTGCGCGCCGCGCCGCTGTCCACCGCCTCGCCCGCCGAGGAGCGGTACGCCAGCCCCAGCGGGCCGCCGCCGGGCGCGAGCTGCTCGTACGCCTTGTCCGCCAAGGGCAGCAGCGCCGCGATCAGGTCGAGACGCTGAGCCAGCAGCTCCGCGCCCGCACGCGCGAGGTGCTGGTCCCACACGTCGAGGGTGGACAGGTCCATCGAGCGGCCGCCGTGCCGGCGCGCCATCGCCGCCGACTTCAGCAGGGTGTTGCGCTGCTTGAGCACCCGCTCGTAGTCCGAGCGGACCCCCGCCATCCGCGGGGAACGGGCGGTGACGAGCTCGTCCAGGAAGCGCCGGCGCTCGCCCGGGTCGCCCTTCACCAAGGCCAGGTCCTCCGGCGCGAACAGCACGGTCCGTACGATGCCCAGCACGTCCCGGGGCCTGACCTGCGAGGACCGGTTGATCCGGGCCCGGTTGGCCCGGCCGGGATTGAGTTCCAGCTCCACCAGCTGCCGGCGCTCGCCCTGCGTGACGGCGGCCCGGATGACGGCCCGTTCCGCTCCCATGCGGACCAGCGGGGCGTCGGAGGAGACCCGGTGGCTGCCCAGGGTCGCCAGGTAGCCGATGGCCTCGACCAGGTTCGTCTTGCCCTGGCCGTTGGGACCCACGAAAGCCGTGACGCCCGGGTCGAGGGGAACCTCGGCCCGGGCGTACGAGCGGAAGTCGGCCAACGAGAGATGCGTAACGTGCATACGGCGCCGACCTCCCCCGGCTTCCTGCTGTTTTCGTCCTGCTGTCGTGCTGCTTGCTGTTTGCTCTGCCCGGAGAGCCGTCCTGCTCTGCTGCGGTCCTGCCCGTGCTGCTGTGGGCGGCTACTTCTTCTCCACCGCGTGGCCGCCGAACTGGTTGCGCAGCGCGGCGATCATCTTCATCTGCGGCGAGTCGTCCTGCCGGGACGCGAACCGCGCGAAGAGGGAAGCGGTGATCGCGGGCAGCGGCACGGCGTTGTCGATCGCCGCCTCCACCGTCCAGCGGCCCTCGCCCGAGTCCTGCGCGAAGCCCTTCAGCTGCTCCAGGTGCTCGTCCTCGTCGAGGGCGTTCACCGCGAGGTCCAGCAGCCAGGAGCGGATGACCGTGCCCTCCTGCCAGGACCGGAACACCTCGCGGACGTCGGTGACCGAGTCCACCTTCTCCAGCAGCTCCCAGCCCTCGGCGTAGGCCTGCATCATGGCGTACTCGATGCCGTTGTGGACCATCTTCGCGAAGTGGCCCGCCCCGACCTTGCCGGCGTGCACCGCGCCGAACTCGCCCTCCGGCTTCAGTGCGTCGAAGATCGGCTGGACAGCGGCGACGTGCTCCTTCTCGCCGCCGTACATCAGCGCGTAGCCGTTCTCCAGGCCCCAGACCCCGCCGGAGACACCGCAGTCGACGAAGCCGATGCCCTTGGCCGCCAGCTCCTCGGCGTGCTTCTCGTCGTCCGTCCAGCGCGAGTTGCCGCCGTCCACGACGATGTCGCCGGGTGCGAGCAGCTCCCCGAGCTCGTCGACGGTGGACTGGGTCGCCGCACCGGCCGGAACCATCACCCACACCACGCGGGGGGCCTGCAGGCTGTCCACAAGTTCCGAGAGGCTGTGGACATCGGCGAGGTCCGGGTTGCGGTCGTATCCGATGACGGTGTGGCCTGCGCGGCGAATGCGCTCGCGCATGTTGCCGCCCATCTTGCCGAGACCGACGAGACCAAGCTCCATCAGGTGCTTCCTTAAGCGTTGTGGCCGTCTGTGCCGGGCCCCCGACTGCCGGGGCGCCCAGCCTCCGAGCCTACGCCGGGCCGTGCCGCACGGCCCAAGGGCGCTCCGCTCACGGGACGGGCGAACGCCGTCGGGCCCGGCCCGCAGTCTGCGAGACCGGGCCCGGTGCAGACGGTGTCAGCCGGACAGCCGGACCGGCATGATCAGGTACTTGTACGCCTCGTCGGCCTCGGCGTCGACCGCGGGGCGGCCGCTGAGCAGCGCCGGCTTGGTCGAGGTGGTGAAGCTCAGCTGCGCGGCCGGGGAGTCGATCGCGCTCAGGCCGTCCAGCAGGAAGGTCGGGTTGAAGGCGATCGAGATGTCGTCGCCCTCCAGCGTCGCGTCGACACGTTCCACAGCCTGTGCATCGTCGCTGGAGCCGGCCTCCAGGATCAGCACGCCCTGCTCGAAGCTGAGGCGGACCGGGGTGTTGCGCTCGGCGACGAGGGCCACGCGCTTGACGGCCTCGACGAACGGGGCCGTCTCGATCACGGCGATGGAGTTGAACTCCGTCGGGAACAGCGTGCGGTACTTCGGCAGGTCGCCTTCGAGCAGACGGGTCGTGGTGCGGCGGCCGGCGCCCTCGAAGCCGATGAGGCCCTCGCCCGCGCCGGACCCCGACAGCGCCAGGGTGACGGTGTCACCGCTGGTCAGGGACTTGGCGGTGTCCAGGAGCGTCTTGGCGGGCACCAGGGCCACGGCCGAGGCGTCCGGGTTCTCCGGCTTCCACAGGAACTCGCGGACCGCGAAGCGGTAGCGGTCGGTCGAGGCCAGGGTGACGCGGTCGCCCTCGATCTCGATGCGGACACCGGTCAGCACGGGCAGCGTGTCGTCGCGGCCGGCGGCGATGGCGACCTGGGCGGCGGCCGAGGCGAAGACCTCGCCGGGCACGGTGCCGGTCGCGGTCGGCATCTGGGGCAGCGCCGGGTACTCCTCCACAGGCAGGGTGTGGAGGGTGAACCGGGAGGAGCCGCAGACCACGGTCGCCCGTACACCGTCTGTGGAAATCTCCACGGGGCGGTTGGGGAGGGCGCGGCAGATGTCGGCCAGCAGGCGGCCGGAGACCAGGACGGTGCCGTCCTCCTCGACGTCCGCCTCGACCGAGACGCGGGCCGAGACCTCGTAGTCGAAGCCGGAGAGGGACAGCATCCCGTCCTCCGCCTTCAGCAGCAGGCCCGCGAGGACGGGCACCGGCGGCCGGGCCGGGAGGCTGCGGGCCGCCCAAGCCACCGCCTCCGCGAGTACGTCGCGTTCCACCCGGATCTTCACCGGAACCGCCTCCTGCTGTCGCTCGCTCGTCTGCCGGCCTGTCGTCGTCGGCCTCGGTGTCTCGATGGCTCGCTGCCGTCGGGGCCTCGATGCCGGGGACCAGTCTGACGTACGGCGCCGACAGTCGGTGCTGCTGGCGGTCAAATCGGGAGCAGGGCTTCGGGGCGGGCTTCCGGCGAGTTGTGCACAGGACCCGCTTGAAAACCGAAACCGGCCTCTCTCTCCATGGGGGTAGTAGTAGGGCCTGTGGAAACGGTGGATAACCCCGTTCCCGCAGGTCAGACCCCGTTTTTTATCCACCGGCCCTGTGGGCGGCACCGGTGGACAACCCAGGGGTGCTGTGGAGAAACAAAAGTTCTGCACAGGCCGTCCCCAGGTGACCCGCACTACTCCACAGGTGTGTCCCCAGCTTTCCCCAAGTACTCCACAGCCCAAACGTCGACTTCCGTGTGACCGCTTTCACTCGGGGCGGTGAGAGGGGGTGGCCGGTTGCCGAACAGTGGACAAGGGTGTGGGTAAGTCGTCGCATCCTGTGCACAGGATGCGGGAACCTGTGGGTCGACGGTGGACAACGGCGTGGACAGCCCTGTGGACGGAAGTTCTGTCCACAGGCTGTGGATAGTGGTTGCGCACAAATACACAGCCGACTGACCAGGGCTGATGGTGCCTCAACCGGCAGCCCTGTGGACAGATTGTGGGTGACGGAACCCGTCCCCAGGGTGTGGACGGAAGAAAGTCCGTGAATCTGTGGATGAGTTGCTCTCCAGGGGGCGTATTCGAACAGGTCAGGGGCGCGCGAACGAAAGAGGGCGCCCCCGGAGTGACCCGGGAGCGCCCTCTGAAAGCGTGCGGAGGAGCGGTGGCTCAGCCGTTCTTGATGCGGTTGGTGAGCTCGGTGACCTGGTTGTAGATGGAGCGCCGCTCCGCCATCAGGGCCCGGATCTTGCGGTCCGCGTGCATGACGGTGGTGTGGTCGCGGCCGCCGAACTGCGCCCCGATCTTGGGCAGGGACAGGTCCGTGAGCTCCCGGCACAGGTACATGGCGATCTGCCGGGCGGTGACCAGCACACGGCTGCGTGAGGAGCCGCACAGGTCGTCCACGGTGAGGCCGAAGTAGTCGGCGGTGGCCGCCATGATGTCCGAGGCGGTGATCTCGGGTGCGGAGTCCTCGCCGCCCGGGATCAGGTTCTTGAGGACGTCCTCGGTCAGGCCGAGGTCGACCGGCTGCCGGTTCAGGCTCGCGAAGGCGGTGACCCGGATCAGCGCCCCCTCCAGCTCCCGGATGTTGCGGGAGATCCGGGAGGCGATGAACTCCAGTACCTCCGGCGGGGCGTTGAGCTGCTCCTGGACGGCCTTCTTGCGCAGGATCGCGATACGGGTCTCCAGCTCGGGCGGCTGGACGTCGGTGATCAGGCCCCACTCGAAGCGGTTGCGGAGCCGGTCCTCCAGGGTGACGAGCTGCTTGGGCGGCCGGTCGGAGGACAGCACGATCTGCTTGTTGGCGTTGTGGAGCGTGTTGAAGGTGTGGAAGAACTCCTCCTGCGTCGACTCCTTGCTCGCGAGGAACTGGATGTCGTCGACCAGCAGGATGTCCATCTCGCGGTAGCGCTTGCGGAAGGCGTCGCCCTTGCCGTCGCGGATCGAGTTGATGAACTCGTTGGTGAACTCCTCGGAGCTCACGTAGCGCACGCGGGTGCCGGGGTACAGGCTCCGCGCGTAGTGCCCGATGGCGTGCAGCAGATGCGTTTTGCCAAGTCCCGACTCCCCATAGATGAAGAGGGGGTTGTACGCCTTCGCGGGCGCCTCGGCGACGGCCACCGCGGCGGCGTGCGCGAAGCGGTTGGACGCGCCGATGACGAAGGTGTCGAAGAGGTACTTGGGGTTGAGCCGCGCGGTCGGCTCCAGTGGGCCCGAGGTCGAGCCGCCGGAGGGGGCGGGCGGCGACGGCCGGCCGGGGGCCGGGCGCGGGGCGGACTGCTGCTCGTACTGGTGGGTCTTCTGGGAGTCGTACGGGGACTGCTCGTACTGCTGCTGCTCGTAGGAGCCCTGGTCGTAGCCGCCGCTCTCGGGCTGCTGGAGGTACCCGGGCTGCGGGGAGGCGTACGGATCGCGTTCGGGGAAGCCGCCGAGGCGCTGCTGCTGCCAGCCGTAGTCCTCCTGCTGGCCGCCGCGGGGCCAGGAGCCGGGCTCGGGGCGCGACTGCTGGTAGTCCGGGTAGGCGGGGCGGGCCGAAGGGAGCTGGTCGTCGGGGCCGCCGTGGCCGCCGGGACGCTGGCCGCCGTAGCCGTCGTACGCGTCGCCGCCGCGCTGCGGGGCGGGGGCGGGCGGGGCGGGCTCGCCGGCGGAGTCGTCGACGGTGATGGCGATACGGATCGGGCGGCCGCACTCACGGCTGAGCGCGTCGCTGATCAGGGGCGCGAGGCGGCCTTCGAGGACTCGCTTGCCGTACTCGTTGGGGACGGCAAGGAGCGCCGTGTCGGCGACGAGGGCCAGCGGCTGGCAGCGCTCGACCCACTGCTTGTCCTTCGGCTCGATGGCCTGCTGCCCCTCCCCGAGGAGCTTTTCGAGCACCCTTGGCCACACTGCGGCAAGATCGGCAGGTACGTCAGCCACAGAGCACGCTCTCTCACAGGGGTCCCACGAATGTGTGGTTCTTTGGGACGGTCGGGACAAAAAATCCAGGGTCAGACAACGGTAGTCAGCCCAACGGGTACGGTTCAAGTCGTTGTCCACAGCCTGTGCACAGCGCGGGGCGCTGCCGCCTCGGTTTGACCGGATGGCGTAGCCGCGCGTACCGTAACGAGGTCGAGTTGTCGATGGCTGCTGCCGCCTGCCTACCGATGGGCGAAGATCACTGATCGTGATCGTTTAGCGGTGCCACTCGGGCGAACACGCGAGTTTCCTCGTGGGCGCACGGTGACAGCCAGGCGATGTCCCGCCACAACGATTCATTCTCTGGAGCCCCCGAGTGAGCAAGCGCACCTTCCAGCCGAACAACCGCCGTCGTGCCAAGACCCACGGCTTCCGCCTGCGGATGCGTACCCGTGCCGGTCGCGCGATCCTGGCGAACCGCCGCAGCAAGGGCCGCGCCGCCCTCTCCGCGTAACAACGCGCAGGTCGTGACGTCGTGCTGTCTCCCGAAAATCGGCTGAGGCGGCGCGAGGACTTCGCGAGCGCGGTGCGCCGAGGGCGCCGGGCCGGTCGCCCGCTCCTCGTCGTCCACCTACGTACAAGCGGTGCAACGGACCCGCACGGGCCGGGGGAGACTCATCCCTCGACGCGTGCGGGTTTCGTCGTCAGCAAGGCTGTCGGCGGCGCGGTTGTACGCAACCGGGTCAAGCGTCGTCTGCGTCACCTCGTACGCGAGCGGCTCTCCGGGCTGCCCGCCGGTAGCCTGGTGGTGGTGCGGGCGTTGCCCGGTGCGGGTGAGGCCGGCGTCGACGAATTGGCCCGGGACCTGGACGCCGCTTTGCTGCGGCTCCTGGGAGGCGCGGCTCGATGAAGTACCCGCTGCTCGCTTTGATCAAGCTGTACCAGTGGACGATCAGTCCGCTGCTCGGGCCGGTGTGCCGTTATTACCCCTCGTGCTCGCACTACGGGTTCACGGCCATCGACCGGCATGGTGCGGTGAAGGGGACGGTTCTGACCGCCTGGCGGATCCTGCGGTGCAATCCGTGGTCCGCCGGTGGGGTTGATCATGTCCCACCTCGTAAACGCCCGCGTTGGCACGAGCAGCTGCGCAGTGCGTTGCGTAGATCTCGCAATGCTCAAGGAGCCTGATTAGTGGACACGATTGCCAGTCTGTTCAGCTTTATCACCACGCCCGTCTCGTGGATCATCGTCCAGTTCCACAGCCTGTACGGCGCGATCTTCGGCGCGGACAGCGGGTGGGCCTGGGGCCTGTCCATCGTGTCCCTGGTGATCTTGATCCGTATCTGCCTGATCCCGCTCTTCGTGAAGCAGATCAAGGCGACGCGCGGCATGCAGGCGCTCCAGCCGAAGATGAAGGCGATCCAGGAGCGCTACAAGAACGACAAGCAGCGTCAGTCCGAAGAGATGATGAAGCTGTACAAGGAGACGGGTACCAACCCGCTGTCCTCGTGCCTTCCCATCCTGGCGCAGTCCCCGTTCTTCTTCGCGCTGTACCACGTGCTCGCCGGCATCGCGAACGGCAAGCCGATCGGTGAGATCGACGGCCCACTGCTGGAGAGCGCGCGCAAGGCGCACATCTTCGGCGCCCCGCTGGCCGCGAAGTTCATGGACAGCGAGGAGAAGGTCGCGGCGCTCAACGCCTCGCTGACCGACGTCCGGATCGTGACCGCGGTCATGATCATCCTGATGTCGCTGTCGCAGTTCTACACCCAGCGTCAGCTGATGCAGAAGAACGTCGACCTCTCGGTCAAGACGCCGTTCATGCAGCAGCAGAAGATGCTGATGTACATCTTCCCGCTGATCTTCGCGTTCATGGGCATCAACTTCCCCGTGGGTGTCCTCGTCTACTGGCTGACCACCAACGTGTGGACCATGGGCCAGCAGATGTACGTGATCAACCAGAACCCGACGCCGGGCAGCAAGGCGCAGGACCAGTACCTGACCCGCCTGCTGAAGCACGTCAGCACGCACGGCGACGTCAAGGGGCGGGGCAAGAAGAAGATCGTCGCGGCGATCGTGGCCAAGGGTCCGGACCGCAACGACAACGAGCGCAAGTTCATCACGTCTCTGACGAAGCAGGGGCTGGCCGCCCAGCCGGACGGTTCTGTGATCAAGAGCGTCGTGGCCACGGCCGACGCGGACTCGGCGAGCGGCAGTGCGCCCAAGCGGCAGCAGCCGAAGCGGCAGACGAAGGCGCAGCGCCAGACGCCCCCCAAGCCCTCTTCCAAGAAGTAAGAAGGAGTCCCTCCCGTGACGGAAGGCACCACCACCGCCGCCGCTGAGAGTGGCGACACCCTGACCCGCCTTGAGCAGGAGGGTGAGATCGCGGCCGACTACCTTGAGGGTCTGCTGGACATCGCCGACCTGGACGGTGACATCGACATGGACGTCGAGGCCGACCGGGCCGCGGTGTCGATCGTCAGCGACTCCGCCAGCCGTGATCTCCAGAAGCTCGTGGGTCGCGACGGAGAGGTGCTGGAGGCTCTGCAGGAGCTGACGCGCCTCGCCGTGCACCGCGAGACCGGGGACCGCAGCAGGCTGATGCTGGACATCGCCGGCTTCCGGGCGAAGAAGCGCGAGGAGCTGGCGGCCCTGGGCGCCCAGGCCGCGGCGGACGTGAAGGCGTCCGGCGAGCCGCTGAAGCTGGCGCCGATGACGCCGTTCGAGCGCAAGGTCGTCCACGACGCCGTGGCGGCCGCCGGTCTGAAGAGCGAGTCCGAGGGCGAGGAGCCGCAGCGCTTCGTCGTTGTGCTCCCGGCCTGACCGCACGTCTGAGTGTTCGGCCCCGTCTGTCTCGCAGGCGGGGCCGATGTTTGTCAGCCTGACAGTGCCGGTTCGGGCGGTGTCAGGCAGAGCAGTGCCCTTTTTCACGATCCATGCGGTACGGAAGGACGGTCCCCGTGACGGAGGCAGCGGAGCTTCCCCCGGCGCCTGAGGAGGCGCGCGCGGTATTCGGCGAGTTTTTCCCGGAAGCTGTGCGGTACGCGGAGCTGCTGGCGGACGCGGGGGTCAAGCGCGGCCTGATCGGGCCGCGTGAGGTACCGCGACTGTGGGAGCGGCACCTGTTGAACTGTGCGGTGCTCTCGGAGGTGGTGCCCGAGGGCGTCACCGTGTGCGATGTGGGTTCGGGCGCCGGCCTGCCCGGTATTCCGCTGGCCCTGGTGCGTCGGGATCTGAAGATCACGCTGCTGGAGCCGCTGCTCCGGCGGACGACGTTCCTCCAGGAGGCTGTGGAACTGCTCGGGCTGGACCATGTCACGGTGGTGCGTGGTCGGGCCGAGGAGGTACTCGGCAAGGTGCAGCCGGTGCACGTGGTGACGGCGCGGGCGGTGGCCCCGCTGGACCGGCTGGCCGGCTGGGGTGTACCGCTGCTGCGTCCCTACGGGGAGATGCTGGCGCTGAAGGGCGACACCGCCGAGGAGGAGCTGGTGGCGGCGAAGGTCGCTCTGGCGAAGCTCGGTGTGGTGAAGACCTCGGTCCTCCAGGTGGGCGAGGGTGTGGTGGATCCGCTGTCCACCGTGGTCCGCGTGGAGGTCGGGGAGAGCCCCGGCGGGGTGCGGTTCGCGGCGAAGCGTGCCAAGGCGGCCAGGGTGGGGCGTACGCGCAGGCGTCGTTGATCCTCGGCTCTTCGGTCTTCGGCCCTTCGCCTCCAGTGATCCCCGGCCTGCCTTTTCGGGGGCGTTGGGCCCTATAGGTATGGATTTCGGAGTGTCGTAGCGGCCCCGAGACCCCGTCCGGGCATCGTGTTTCACGTGAAACGTCGCTCTCTGCTGCACGGAATCATCAGCCGCGGTCGTGCGGCTGCGTCCCCGCTTCACCGGAAGGAGGAAGGGGGGACGGAGTTGTCCACATCGGTGGATTCATCCACAGGAGTACGGGCCCCGCTGGTTCGCGACCCCGGTGCCATGGCAGGCTCTGTTCATCGCGAGCCTGATGTCGAGGAGAGTGACACCGTGCGGTCCGACGCCAACCTCGCGGGGCCGATGGCCGACCCGGTCCCCGGTCCCCGCTCTGCATTGACGGATGTGGACGTCCCACCAGGGGCATCCCCAGCGGTGGCTGGGGGAGAAACACCGCCCCCGCCCCTAGTGGACAACGACACGCCCATCGGCCGTGCCGCCCAGATGGCGGTGGAAGCCCTCGGACGCGCCGGTGACGGGCTGCCCCGACCGGCCCAGACGCGGGTCATCGTGGTGGCCAACCAGAAGGGCGGCGTAGGGAAGACCACGACGACCGTGAACCTGGCGGCCTCCCTGGCCCTGCACGGCGCTCGGGTCCTCGTGATCGACCTGGATCCGCAGGGCAATGCCTCGACGGCCCTGGGCATCGATCACCACGCGGATGTCCCGTCGATCTATGACGTGCTCGTGGACAGCCGACCGCTGCTGGAGGTCGTCCAGCCTGTGGTGGACGTGGAGGGGCTCTTCTGTGCGCCGGCCACGATCGATCTGGCCGGCGCGGAGATCGAGCTGGTGTCGCTGGTGGCGCGTGAGAGCAGGCTCCAGCGAGCGATCCAGGCGTACGAGCAGCCGCTGGACTACATCCTGATCGACTGCCCGCCCTCGCTGGGACTGCTCACGGTGAACGCCCTGGTGGCCGGAGCCGAGGTACTGATCCCCATCCAGTGCGAGTACTACGCCCTGGAGGGGCTGGGCCAGCTGCTGCGTAATGTGGACCTGGTCCGGGCCCACCTGAATCCGACGCTGCACGTCTCGACGATCTTGCTGACGATGTACGACGGCAGGACCAGGCTGGCCTCGCAGGTGGCCGAGGAGGTGCGCACGCACTTCGGCAACGAGGTGCTGCGGACGAGCATCCCGAGGTCGGTGCGGATTTCCGAGGCACCGAGCTACGGGCAGACGGTGCTCACCTATGACCCGGGTTCCAGCGGTTCCCTCTCCTACCTGGAAGCGGCACGGGAGATCGCGCTGCGAGGGGCCGGAATTCATTACGACGCCCAGCGCGCCCACACGGGCGCGGGCATGAACAGCACGCAGAGCATGGCGGAGGGGATCCAGTGAGTGAGCGACGTAGGGGTCTGGGGCGGGGGCTCGGCGCGTTGATCCCCGCGGCGCCGCAGGAGAAGACGCCGGCGGTGGCCGTTTCGGGGTCGACGTCCCCGTCGGCGGTGCCCGTGTTGACGTCGGAGCGAGGGATCGCGGCGGCGAAGCTGGCTGCGCTCGCGCAGGCCGGATCGGCGGTAGCGGGCGATGTTTCACGTGAAACATCGGCGGTTGCGGTGGTGGCCGAGCCGGAGAAGGCCGAGTCCGACACCAACAGCGTGGCGGGAGCGACCTTCGCCGAGCTGCCCATGGACGCGATCACGCCCAACCCGCGGCAGCCCCGAGAAGTGTTCGACGAGGACGCACTGGCGGAGCTGGTCACCTCCATTCAGGAAGTCGGTCTGCTCCAGCCGGTGGTGGTGCGGCAGTCGTCTCCCGGCCGCTATGAACTGATCATGGGTGAGCGCCGGTGGCGGGCGTGCCGGGAGGCCGGACTGGAGCGCATCCCGGCGATCATCCGGGCGACGGACGACGAGAAGCTGCTGCTGGACGCCCTGCTGGAGAACCTGCACCGGGCCCAGCTGAACCCCCTGGAGGAGGCGGCCGCCTACGACCAGCTGCTCCAGGACTTCAATTGCACCCACGACCAGCTGGCAGACCGGATCGGGCGATCGCGTCCGCAGGTGTCGAACACCCTGCGCCTGCTGAAGCTGTCGCCGTCGGTGCAGCGGCGGGTGGCTGCCGGTGTCCTGTCGGCGGGGCACGCGCGGGCGCTGCTGTCGGTGGAGGAGTCCGAGGTCCAGGATCGCCTGGCACACCGGATCGTCGCCGAGGGACTGTCGGTGCGGGCGGTCGAGGAGATCGTCTCCCTGATGGGCTCCGAGAACTCGGTGGCGGTCAAGCCGAGGGGCCCTCGGGCCGGAGCCCGCGTGGCCCCGGCGCTCAGTGAGCTCGCAACCCGGTTGTCGGACCGCTTCGAAACCAGGGTGAAGGTGGACCTGGGTCAGAAGAAGGGCAAGATCACCGTCGAGTTCGCCTCGATGGAGGACCTGGAGCGGATTCTGGGAACCCTGGCACCGGGTGAGGGCCGGGTGCTGGAACAGGGACTGTCCGGGGAGTAGAGCCCAGGGGCACCGAGGGGCGGGTCATGCCGGTGGAAGCCGGCGCGGCCCGCCTCCTCGTTTGCAGGGGGCCGGCACCGTCTCATTGTGCGCTCGAAGAACGAATCGCCTGTGGATACCATGCGGTCATGGGGCGTCGGTTGGTACCACTCACGCTGGACAACCTCCAAGACCTGCCTCCGCGTTGCAGGTCCTGTGTGTTCTGGGAGCTGGATCCGGTCACCGGGGAAACCGCCGTCAAGGCGGGGAACTCGGCGCTGGAAAAGGAGGCGTGGATCTCGGCCGTCCTGCTGGAGTGGGGTTCATGCGGCCGGGTGGTCTACGTGGACGACGTCCCCGTGGGGTTCGTCTTGTACGCACCGCCCGCTTATGTGCCGCGGTCCACGGCCTTTCCCACCAGCCCGGTGTCTCCGGATGCGGTGCAGCTGATCACTGCGTGGATCATGCCCGGATACCAGGGTCAGGGGCTGGGACGGGTGATGGTCCAGACGGTGGCGAAGGATCTGCTGCGGCGGGGTTTCCGTGCCATCGAGGCGTTCGGTGATGCCCGGTGGGAGCGGCCGGCCTGTCTGCTGCCGGCGGATCACCTGCTCGCGGTCGGCTTCAAGACGGTGCGTCCGCATCCGGTGCACCCACGGCTGCGGCTCGAACTGCGTTCGACGCTGTCGTGGAAGGAAGACGTGGAGATGGCGCTGGACCGGCTGCTGGGTGCGGCGCGGAAGGAGCCCGCGCTGCGACCGCTGTGAGCTGCCGGGTACGGGAACGGGGCCGCCCCTTGAAGGGGCGGCCCCGTTTCACGTGAAACATTCCCGGCCACCGCCGGGTGGGCTCCGACCGTCAGGCGGTCTTGACCTCGATGAAGCCGTCCAGGTCGCGCAGGATGGCAGCCTTCGGCTTGGCGCCGACGATGGTCTTCGCGACCTCGCCGCCCTGGTAGACGTTCAGCGTCGGGATGGACATGACGCCGTACTTGGCAGCCGTGGCCGGGTTCTCGTCGATGTTGAGCTTGACGATCTCGATCTGGTCGCCGTACTCGGCCGCAATGGCCTCAAGCGAGGGAGCGATCTGGCGGCACGGACCGCACCAGGCTGCCCAGAAGTCCACCAGTACGGGCTTCTCGCTCCTGAGGACTTCGGCGTCGAAGTCGGCGTCGGTCACGTTCTTGAGGGTGCCGGCCACAGCGGCCTCCTAATTCTTCCTGCGGGGTGTGGGGTTGTGCGGTGGGGGGGGTGTCTGAGGGTCTCGGATCAGACCGTCGCGTGGGCCTTCTCGGCGTCCGCGAGGGCGGCGAGGAAGCGCTCGGCGTCGAGGGCAGAGGCGCAGCCGGTGCCCGCAGCGGTGATGGCCTGACGGTACGTGTGGTCCACGACGTCGCCGGCGCCAAACACGCCGGTGAGGTTGGTCCGCGTGGAGGGTGCCTCGACCTTGAGGTAGCCCTCCTCGTCCAGCGCGAGCTGGTCCTTGAACAGCTCGGTGCGCGGGTCGTGGCCGACGGCGATGAAGAGGCCGGTCACGGGCAGCTCGGAGGTCTCACCGGTCTTGGTGTTGCGCAGGGTGAGGCCGGTGAGCTTCTGCTCGCCGTGGATCTCGGCGACCTCGCTGTCCCAGGCGAACTTGATCTTCGGGTCGGCGAAGGCGCGGTCCTGCATGGCCTTGGAGGCGCGCAGCGTGTCGCGGCGGTGGACGATGGTGACGGACTTGGCGAACCGGGAGAGGAAGGTGGCTTCCTCGATCGCGGTGTCGCCACCGCCGACGACGGCGATGTCCTGGTCCTTGAAGAAGAACCCGTCACAGGTCGCGCACCAGGAGACGCCGCGGCCGGAGAGCGCGTCCTCGTTGGGCAGCCCCAGCTTGCGGTGCTGCGAACCGGTGGCCACGATGACGGCCTTGGCGTGGTGGACGGTGCCCGCGGTGTCCGTGACGGTCTTGATCTCACCGGTGAGGTCCACGGCCACGATGTCGTCGGGGACGAGCTCGGCGCCGAAGCGCTCGGCCTGGCCGCGCATGTTGTCCATGAGGTCGGGGCCCATGATGCCGTCCTGGAAGCCGGGGAAGTTCTCGACTTCGGTGGTGTTCATCAGCGCGCCACCGGCGGTGACGGCGCCTTCGAAGACCAGCGGCTTGAGCGAAGCGCGTGCGGTGTACAGGGCGGCGGTGTAACCGGCCGGCCCGGAGCCGATGATGATCACGTTTCGTACGTCGCTCACGGGTTTCTTCCTCGTCTCTGTGGACTGCGCGCTGCTTGCCGGGGGCCGGTGTGGAGTCCCACCCGACCCAACGGATCCTACGGCGCATGCATTCCCGGCCCGTCCCGGTACGGACCCCAAGCTGTCAGCTTCGGGGGTAGGTCCTGGTCAGCAGCAGCTTGCCGGGGGCGGCCGCCGCCGAGTCCCGGCAGCCTGCGTCCACGAGGTAGGCGTCGACCCGGGCGGGCTCGCCGGGGTGCGGCAGAACGAGCAGATAGACGGGCGTGCCTTGGTAGTTGCCCTGTTCGGTGGCGAGTGGGTGGTCCGGGCGGCCGGTGGCGTCCTGGACACAGGACGGGACCGGTTCGGCGGCGGCCCGGTCGCCGGGGGCGAGCCCCGGGCCGGGGCTGGTGGTGTCCGTCCCGTACGTGTTGTTCTCGCCGGGTGCCGTCTTCGCGGTCTGCCCGGGCGTGAGGAGGCGGTGGACGCTCTCCTTCAGGCTCTGGGCGGTATAGCCACCGCCGACGGGAGCCTCCGCGGATGAACTGGTGCCGGAGTTGCGTGCGGCGGTGTCCGGCTCGTTCGGGCCGAGCAGGTTGCCGGCCAGGAAGATTCCGAGCGCACACACGGCGGCCCCGGCGAGGCCGGTGAGGACGGCGATCCTGCGGCGGGCCCGACGGCGGCCGGGGCCGGTTGCGCCGACCGGGTGACCGGCCGGGCGCGGGGTGGCCGGACCCGCGGGCGCTGCGGATGTTTCACGTGAAACATCGCGCGGGGCTCGGGGAGCGTCGGCGGGGGCGGGCCGGGGAGTGGTGGAGTCGAGCAGCGCCTCGGCGGCGAGGGCGGCGTCGATGCGTCCCGAGACGTCGGCGGGCATACGGGGCGGCCCGGGCAGGGTGCCGAGGAGGGCGCGGATCTCCTCCAGGGACGCGAGGACGTCGGCGCACAGGTCGCACTCGGCGAGGTGGCGCCGGACTTCGGCGGTCCGGACCGGGGAGAGGAGTCCTTCGGTCAGGTCGGAGATCTCCGAGACCTCCGGGTGCCGGATCGTGCCGGTCGTGGGAGTCACGTTCGTCCACCTCCGCCCTTCACCGTGTCTGCGTCTGGCGCTGCCTGACTGGGGTCTGCCGCTGGTGGGACGGCTGCCCCCGGCGTCCGGTTCCTTCCCCGCTCGGCGTCGCTGTTATCCACGGCATTCGAGCGCAGATGAGTGACCAGCGGGACCAGTTTGGCCCGGCCGCGTGCGCATCGGCTCTTCACCGTGCCAGGGGGGACGTCGAGGATGCGGGCGGCTTCGGCGACGGGGTATCCCTGCATGTCGACGAGGACCAGAGCGGCCCGCTGGTCCGCCGGGAGGGTGCTGAGGGCGGCGAGGAGCTGGCGGTGGAGGTCATGGCGTTCCGCGGGCGCCTCGGCGGACTCGTGGGGCTCCAGGAGGTGCTCCAGGCGGTCCGTGTCGTCCAGGGGCGCAGTCCGGCGGGAGGCGGCCTTGCGGGCCCGGTCGATGCAGGCGTTCACGGTGATGCGGTGCAGCCAGGTGGTGACGGCGGATTCGCCGCGGAAGGTGTGGGCGGACCGGTAGGCGGAGACGAGTGCGTCCTGCACGGCGTCGGCGGCTTCCTCCCGGTCGCCGAGGGTGCGCAGCGCAACGGCCCACAGCCGGTCCCGGTGGCGGCGTACGAGCTCCCCGAAGGCCTCCGGATCTCCGGCCACATGCCGGGCCAGCAACTCCTGGTCGCTGTCCCCGCTGGTCGTCGCGTCGTGCATCACACCTCCCCTCCGGAAGGGAGAGTACGGGTCGGGCGGGACGAATACGAGGGCCCGCCGCGTCGGCGGCGCAGCGGGCCCGGCGGTGTCGCGGTCCGGTCTTATTCGGCCGTACCGAGCACCTTGATCTCGTTGATGCCGCCGCGGTAGCTGTCGCCGCCCTCGGAGGGCAGGGCCGTGATGTGGATCAGCAGGTAGCGGGTCTTCACCGGGGTCTGCAGGGTCGTCTTCAGGTCCTTCCCCGTGTTGCCCAGCTTGACGATCTCGTGCGGGAAGTCCGAGAGGGAGCGCGCCGAGGCGGCTTCCGGGGAGGCGGCCCGCACCTCGATCTTCTGCCCCGCCGCATACAGGCCGACCTCAAGGCCGGCCACTTCCTGGGCACTGCCGAGGTCGACGATGATGCCGCTGCCGTCGTCGTAGCTGGGCAGGTTGCCGAAGTTGGGGTAGCCGCGGAAGTGCAGGGTGACCCAGGCGGTCTCGGCGTCGCCGTCGACGGCCTTGCCCACGTCGCCTGCCTTGATCGGATCCTTTCCGAAGACCGTGGCGTTGCCGATGGGCAGCGGCTTGCCCGGCTTGATTTCCTTGGGGGCGTCGTCGGGCTTGGTCTGCGGGTTGGAGCCGCTGTTGCCGGAGCCCCCGTTGTTGCGGTCGAGAAGTGTGTCGGCGAGCTGCCAACTGCCCAGACCCAGGGCGGCGATCAGCAGTGCCGCGACAGCCCACTTGAGGGCCTTGCCGGTGCGGCTCTGCAGCGGTGGCGGGGGTGTGACGGCGACGGTCTGGGTGGCGGGCATGCCTGCGGGCATGGGCCGGCCGTAACTGCCCTGCTGGTAGGTGGTGTGCTGGTACTCGGGGGGCGGGGTGAACGCGGGCTCCGGCGGCCGGATGCGGGGCATCGCGGCGACGGCCTTGGCCAGTTCCTCCGGAGTGGTGCAGGGCGGCTCCTGGCGGGAGGCCGTGGCGCCGTCGTTGGCGAGGGCGCGCATCGCCAGCTCTCCCAGGCCCCGGTGGACGCCGGCGCGGACCTGGTCGGGGGCGAGGAGACCGACGCCCTTGGGCAGGCCGGTGAGACCGTAGGCGTCGTTCTCGTACGGCCAGCGCTGGGTGAGCGCGGCGTAGAGCAGGGCGCCGATGGCCTCGGTGTCCGTGCGCTGCGGGGTGTCACTGGTGATCCCGCGCAGGGCCGCGTTCACGGCGAGGCCGCGGATGCGGTATTGGCCGGTGGAGGTGCGCAGTATCGCGCTGGGGGTCAGGCGCAGATGGGCCAGGCCCTCTCGGTGCGCGGCGGCCATGGCCTGGGAGACCTGGCTGACGAGCTGGTAGGCCTCGTGGGCTTCGAGGGGACCGGAGGCGAGGAGGGTGGTCAGTTCGGTGGCGTCGGGCAGCCACTCGTGGACCACGTAGACGAGGTCGTTCTCCTCGACGGCGTCGAGGACGTGGACGAAGCGTGGGTCGCCGAGCAGGGCGGAGGAGCGCGCGGCGGCCAGGACGGCGCGGGCCCGCGGGTGGTCGGCGGGGAGCAGGTGGACGCCCACGGCCCGGCGCAGCTTCTCGTCCATGGCGCGCCAGCTGCTGAATCCGTCCAGACGGGTGACGCACTCTTCCAGGCGGTAGCGCCTGGCGAGCTTGTGGCCGCTGTGGAGTTCGGGTACGGCTGCGGGGGCCGTTTTTCTGCGTTCGCCGTCCTTGTCGGGCATGGATCCGTCCGCGGCTCGTCCGTTCTGGGTGTCCACCCCGTCGGCCGTGGCCTTCGCCGCATCTGCGGCCAGCGGCTTGTCGCCGCTGTTGTCGGCCACGTCGACGGCAGCCGTGCTACGTTCCGCCACCGTCGTTCCTGCCTCCCCATCCGTTACGCGCTGTCGGCCAGTCTGCGAAGCCATGCCAATTGTGCCCACAGTCCGGCCCTATGCACGACACGCGAAAGGGTCCGACGGTTGTGCGCATCAGCGCCCCAGGCGTCCACGGACCATGCCGACCATGGCGTTGAGCTCTTCGATCCGCATCCGCTTGGCCGCGACGAGGAACACGACGGCCAGAGCGACGCCTCCGGCGGCCAGCGCGGCAAGGGAACCGGTGACTCCGCTGCCGAGCCACTGCGTGACCGCGTAGGCCGCGGCGCCCGCCACGGCGGCGGCGGGGACGCACGCGCCGGTGAGGCGGGCGTAGGTGCGCATGACGTGGGCACCGTCCAGGTCGCCGCCGAGCCTGTTGCGCAGACGGCGCCAGGCGACACCGACGCCGACGGTGTAGCCGAGGCCGTAGGCGGCGGCCATGCCGACCACGGCCCAGCGGGCGGGCAGCACGAAGAACGCGGCAGTGGAGACGGCTGCGTTGACGCCGGCGACGATGACGGTGTTGTAGAAGGGCGTACGGGTGTCCTCGTAGGCGTAGAAGCCGCGCAGGACGACGTACTGGACCGAGTAGGGGATCAGGCCGAGGCCGAAGGCCATCAGGACGTAGCCGATGTTGCGGGCGCCCGCGCCCGAGCCGGCGTAGAGCAGGGTGGCCATCGGGACGCCGAGGGCGAGGAACGCGAAGGCGCAGGGCACGATCGCGACGGCCGAGGTCCGCAGGCCGTAGGAGATGTCGTCGCGGACCGCGGCGGCGTCACCGTCGTGCGCCGAGCGGGAGATGCGGGGCAGCACGGCCGTCATGACGGAGACGGTGATGATGGCTTGCGGCATCTGCCACAGCAGGAGCGCGTAGTTGTAGGCGGTGATGCCGGTGCCCGGGTGGCCCTGCTTCTCGGCGACGGATCCGGCCCAGGTCGCGAGCTGGGTCACGACGACCAGGCCGACCTGGTTGGCCAGGACGAAGAAGAACGTCCACTTCGCCAGGCGGGCGGCCTTGCCGAGGCCGTGGCCCCTCCAGTCGAAGCGCAGCCGCGGGGTGAACCCGGCTTCGCGCAGGTAGGGCAGCATCGCGAGGGCCTGGACGGTCAGGCCCAGCAGGGTGCCGATACCGAGGAGGCGGATGCCGTCGGCGGTCACGGTGGTGGCGCTCACCCCGGAGGTGGTGAAGCCTCCGAACGCCCAGATGAAGGCGCCGAACGTCGCGATGACGACGATGTTGTTGAGGACGGGGGTCCACATCATCGCGCCGAAGCGGCCGCGGGCGTTGAGGATCTGACCGAGGACCACGTGGACGCCCATGAAGAACATGGTGGGCAGGCAGTAGCGGGCGAAGGCGACCGCCACGTCCATCTGGTGGGGGTCGGAGGCGATCTTCGGCGACATCATGGTGATGAACACCGGTGCGGCGAGGACGCAGAGGGTGGTGATGGCGGCCAGGAGGACGACGACCAGGGTCAGGAGCCGGTTGGCGTAGGCCTCACCCCCGTCGCTGTCGTTCTTCATGGCCCGGACGAGCTGCGGGATGAAGACGGCGTTGAGGGCGCCGCCGCCGACCAGCACGTAGATCATCGTGGGCAGGGTGTTGGCGATCTGGTACGTGTCGTTGAACGTGCCGACGCCGATGGCTCCGGCGATGACCAGGGTCCGCAGGAAGCCGGTGATGCGGGAGACGATGGTGCCGGCGGCCATCAGGGCGCTGGACTTGAGCAGGCTGGAAGCGCGCCCTGCGGGCTTGCTCGGCGCCGGGACGGCGAGCGGGGGCTCGTCGGCGGGCGTGCCGGGCGTCGCCTGCTGGTCCCGGTAGAGGTGGGCGAAGGCGTCGGGCTCGGGCTCGGGTTCCTCATCCTCCGCCGCCTGGCTGACCAGGGAGTCCACGCCGACGAACTGCGTGGTGGCGGGGCGGTCGCCGTAGGGCAGGTGGCGGGAGGGTCCGTCGGGCTCGGGCGGCGGGGTCTGGGCCCATACGCGGGGGTCGGGGGCGTGGGCGGGCGTCTGCGGCGCCCCGTAGAGCGGACCGGGCTCCTGGTAGGTGCCGGGTGGCGGCGGGGGGTGTGAGGCCCGGTCGTAGAGCACCTCGGCGACGGGGTCCTGGGCCGACAGGTCCTGCGAACGGTACGGGTCGTGCTCGTAGGCGTCCTGGAGGTACGGGTCGCGGTCCGGCGCCGGCGAAGGCACGGGAACCTGCCCGGGCACGGGGGTGCCCGGGGCAGTGCCCTGGGAGGGCGCGGGCCCGCCAGTGCCCTGCGCGCGGTCACCGTCGTACGGCGCGTTCATCGAAACCCCACCTCATCGTCCCCAGGCCGACCGGCCACGGCATCGCTCAACGGTCCACTGTCTCACCCGGGCCGGACGTGCCGGTGCTTTGCGGTCCGGTGTCCGGGGTCCCGTCACTCGGCTGCGTGCTCTCCTCGGCGGCCGCGCGGGCCGCGATCCGCTTGCGGCTGGCGTACATCTTGATGCCCGCCAGAACGAGGAGGAGGACGCCGCCCGCGATGACCAGCATCACGGTGGGGGTGATCTCGGTGGCCTCGACGGTGAACTTGCGTTCCTTGCCGTAGGGCACGCCGTCCTTGGTGAAGAGCTGCGCGGTGACCTCGACAGGGCCGCTCGCGGTGGCGTTGGCGGTGAACTTTACCGTCTGGCTGTGACCGCCCTGGACGGTCACCTCCTGCTCTGCCTGCCCGCTGTCGCCGAACATCAGGCGGGTGGGGTTGGCGGACTTCACGCGCAGGACCAGACCGTGCACGTCCTGGACGAGGCTGTTCTGGACGCTGACCGGGATGGTCGCGCTGTGCCCGGAGAGGGTGGCGTCCGACTTGGGGACGACCTTGACCTTCTCGGTGAGGCCGATCAGGTAGTCCTGCACCTGGTCCCGGTAGGGCCGGGCCTCCTCGGGACGGCCGCGCCAGGACGTGGACATCTCCCGGTTGGTGGTGTTGCCGAAGGGGATCTCGACGCGGTCGGGCGCCGTCAGGATCACCTTGAAATGGTCCAGGGTGTTCTGGGTGGTGCGGATCTTCTCGAACGCCGAGACCGGCAGTTCCGTCTTGTGGAGGGCCTCGGGGTACTGCCCGGCTCCCGGGACCTGCGTGTTCACGCCGGTGTCGGGCTTGGCGGCGGCTGCCGCGTCGAGGTCGGCCGGCTGGGTCCAGCGGCCGGCCTGCAGGCCCCGCAGCGCCTCCGCCATCGTCTGGGCCTGGCTGGCGGACGGCATCCGCTGCGGGGTCACGACGAAGCTGCGCTGGTTGTCGGTCTTCTGCAGGTTCAGGGCGAGGCTGTGGGCGAGGAACTGCTGCACGGCCAGGGTGGAGCTCGCTGCGCTCAGCATGTCGCCTTCGAAGGCGGTGGAGAGCTCGGCGTCGGCGACGACGGCCGTGGCCCCCGCGCCGATGGGGCGGGCTGCCGAGGGCGTGTAGCCGAGGGCACCCGTCTCCTGGAGGCTGTCGCTGCGGGTGAGGACGTTGTGGGCGCCGGCCGAGGTGGCGACATTGACGATCGCCGGGTCGATGGCGCCGTCCAGGGGCCAGGCGAAGTCGGTGGACGGAGTGACGTGCAGGACGGTCTCCACGGCCTGCTTCGCCTTGTCGGTGGCGGGCCGGAGCTGGCCCAGGGTGCCCGAGACGTCCTTGCCCTGGTGGGCGAGGGAGGCGATGTCCGGGTCGGCGAACGGCAGGGCGACGACCTTCTTGCCCTGGACGGCCGCCTCCAGGGAGCTCAGCCACTGCTCGGCGACGGCCTTGTTCTTGCCCTGGACGATCCTCCCGTCGGGGGTCCGGTAGCGGTACCCCTTGGTCATGGCGTCGACCGTGTAGAGCAGGTCCGGGTCGATGACCCACGTGACGGGCAGTTCCTTGCCGAGCGAGACCATCCGCTCCAGGCGGCCGCCGGTCCCGAGCTCGGCGGCGAGGGAGTCGTCGAGGAAGACGGGGGTCTGCACCTCGTCAGAGCCGGTCTCCGCGGTCAGGTGCGTGGTGGAGATCAGCGGCCACAGGTAGGTGAGCTGGGAGCGCTTGGCGGCCTGCTCCGGCTGCCAGGGCAGGAAGGTCCGCCTGATGCCGAGGACCTGCTCGTAGGGGCGGCTCTCGGTCTCCCCGGACACGGAGACACCGAGCTGGTACACGCCGTCCTTGTCCAGCTCCAGCTTGGCCACCGGGACCCGCAGGGTGAACTCCTGGCCGGCCTTCGAGGGCAGCGAGGCGATCTTCACGGAGTAGGCCTGGTCGATCTCCGCGGGGTCCGTGCCCGCCCGGAAGCCGCTGCGCTCCGCCGCCTCGTCGATGGAGGACCGGTCCCCCAGCGCAGGACCGACCCGCAGCCCCACGTGGGCGCCGTTGATCGTTTCGCGGCCGGTGTTGACCACGGTGCCGGAGATGGTGAGGGTGTCGCCCTTCACCGGGGCGGTGGGGCTCAGGCCGGTCAGCTGGACGTCGACCGAGGACGTCTCGGCGGCCTGGGCCAGGGGGGCGGGAGAGTAGACCAAAGCGGCGAGCAGAGGTGTCCCGGCCAGCAGGACGATGGTGCGCCGCAGCCAGCGGCGCCGGGCAGGTGCGGGGGAGGTCCCCTGGATGTCTGCCGCCTCGGCCACGCGCTAGCCCGTCCCTCGAAGTGTCAGTGGTCGTCGTCTGTGCGTCCCCGCATGGTAACGAGACCTGCTGTGCGCGAGTGCCGCGCCTTGCTCCACATGATCGGGTCCGGCTCCGGGGCGCCGGAGGGCGGGGTGGCCACAAACAGGGAAGCTCTCGCCGGGCCGGGCACGTACCCTTTTCTGTTGTGCCGAACGCCAACGAAGACAATCCCAGTGCCCTGAGTCAGGTGCAGCGCCGCGCGGTCAGTGAACTGCTGCGGGTCGCCCCTGTCGCCGACGAGCTCGGCCGCCGTTTCCAGGAGGCGGGTTTCCGCCTCGCCCTGGTCGGCGGGTCCGTCCGCGATGCGCTGCTGGAGCGTCTCGGCAACGACCTCGACTTCACCACCGACGCCCGCCCCGAGGACGTCTTGAAGATCGTCCGGCCGTGGGCCGACTCGGTGTGGGACATCGGCATCGCCTTCGGCACGGTCGGAGCCCAGAAGGAAGCCCGCGTCGGAGACGTTGACCGCACCTTCCAGATCGAGATCACCACGTACCGCTCCGAGGCGTACGACCGCACCTCGCGCAAGCCGGAGGTCTCCTACGGCGACTCGATCGAGGAGGACCTGGTCCGCCGTGACTTCACGGTGAACGCGATGGCGGTCGCGCTGCCGGAGAAGGAGTTCGTGGATCCGCACGGCGGTCTGAAGGATCTCCAGGCCGGCGTGCTGCGCACCCCCGGGACCCCGGAGGACTCGTTCTCCGACGACCCGCTGCGGATGCTGCGGGCGGCCCGGTTCGCCGCTCAGCTCGACTTCGAGGTGGCCCCCGAGGTGGTGGCCGCGATGCAGGCGATGTCCGACCGGATCGAGATCGTCTCGGCGGAGCGGGTGCAGGGCGAGCTGAACAAGCTGCTCCTGTCCGCGCACCCCCGCAAGGGCCTGGGGCTCCTCGTGGACACCGGGCTCGCCGCCCACGTCCTGCCCGAGCTGCCCGCGCTGCGGCTGGAGAGCGACGAGCACCACCGGCACAAGGACGTCTACGAGCACTCGCTGATCGTCCTGGAGCAGGCCATCGCGCTGGAGGAGGACGGCCCCGACCTGGTGCTGCGCCTGGCCGCCCTGCTGCACGACATCGGCAAGCCCCGCACGCGCCGGTTCGAGAGCGACGGCCGGGTTTCCTTCCACCACCACGAGGTGGTGGGTGCCAAGATGACCAAGAAGCGCATGACCGCGCTGAAGTACTCCAACGACATGGTCAAGGACGTCTCCCGGCTGGTGGAGCTGCACCTGCGCTTCCACGGGTACGGGGAGGGGGAGTGGACCGACTCCGCGGTGCGCCGCTACGTCCGGGACGCCGGCCCGCTGCTGGAGCGCCTGCACAAGCTCACCCGGTCCGACTGCACCACGCGGAACAAGCGCAAGGCCAATGCCCTCTCCCGTACCTACGACGGTCTGGAGGAGCGCATTGCGCAGCTCAAGGAGCAGGAGGAGCTGGATGCGATCCGGCCCGACCTGGACGGCAACGAGATCATGCAGGTCCTGGGCGTCGGTCCCGGTCCGGTGATCGGCAAGGCCTACGCGTTCCTGCTCGACCTGCGGCTGGAGAACGGGCCCATGGGACAGGACGAGGCGATCGCCGCCCTCAAGCAGTGGTGGGCCGCGCAGGACTGACGGCCGGGCCGTCCGCGCGGGGACTGCCCGCGCGGACGGCCGACTCAGCCTTCGGTCCGGGGGGATGTTTCACGTGAAACATCGCGCTGCCGGGCGAGGAGGACCACGGTCAGGGCGTAGAGCGCGCCGACGCTCACGATCAGCGCGACGGACCGCCCGTCGGGGGGAAGCATCAGCGCGGCCACGGCGGCGGCCCCTACGAAGGCGACGTTGACCAGCACGTCGTAGACGGAGAAGACCCGGCCCCGGTACGCGTCGTCCACACGGAACTGCACGACCGTATCGGTGGAGATCTTGGCTCCCTGGGTGGCGAGTCCGAGGACGAAGGCAGCGACCAACATCGGGCCCGGTGCGAAGAACAGGCCGAGCGCGGGAACCAGGACCGCGGCTCCGCCGGCGCAGGCCATGGTCCAGCCCCGGGTGCCCAGCCTGCCCACCAGCCAGGGGGTGACCACGGCGGCGGCGAAGAAGCCGGCCCCGGAGGCGCCGACGGCGACGCCCAGGAGGGCGAGGCCGTCGGACTCGCTCTCCGACCAGGAGTAGCGGCAGAGCATCAGCAGGGCGACGGTCAGCGCCCCGTAGCAGAACCGCATCATCGTCATCGCGGTGAGTGCCTGGGCGGCGTCCCGCCGCCGGTGCAGGTGTCTCAGCCCCTCGGCCATCCCCCGGACGGTGAGGGCGACTGCTTCCAGGGCCGACGGGTGGGCCGCACCGGGCGGGTGGCCGGGCCCGAGGAGCCCGGCGGCCAGCCTCATGGAGACGAGGGCCGCGCACAGGTAGAAGGCGGCACCGAGCAGGACGACGAGGGCGTTGGAGCCGGAGGCCAGCAGCCGCAGGAGGAAGGCCAGCCCCCCGCCGGCGGTGGCGGCCAGGGTTCCGGCGGTGGGGGACAGGGCGTTCGCGGTGACGAGCTGGTCGGGGGCCACGACGCGCGGCAGGGAGGCCGCGAGCCCGGCCAGCACGAAGCGGTTGACCGCGGTCACGGAGAGCGCAGAGGCGTAGAAGAGCCAGTCGGGAACGTGCGCGACGATCAGGACGGCCGTGACGCAGGCGAGGAAGGCGCGCAGGAGATTGCCGTAGAGCAAGACCTGGCGGCGGCGCCAGCGGTCGAGCAGTACCCCGGCGAAGGGGCCGATCGCCGAGTAGGGCAGCAGCAGGACCGCCATCGCCGAGGCGATGGCCGCGGGCGAGGTCTGCTTTTCCGGGGAGAAGACCACATAGGTGGCGAGCGCCACCTGATAGACGCCGTCGGCGGCCTGGGAGAGCAGCCGTACGGCGAGCAGGTTGCGGAAATCCCTCAGGCGCAGGAGTACGCGCAGATCACGTACGACAGGCATGAGGGCAAGGGTCACACACGCGGAGGGTCCCCGGGGCTATTTCCCCGGGGCCCGCCCCGGGAGTACAGTCGAATACCAAGTGTGGCTTTA